>USCS01000139.1 GCA_900552875.1 uncultured Collinsella sp.
TGGTTTCTGATGCGGCGCGCTGCGCGCCCCGCACAGGCTAAAGCCTCTAACAAAACGGGCCCGATGCATTCGCACCGGACCCTGTCCCAACTCTTTAGTTATCTGGCAACCGAGAGGCTACTCCTCCGAGCCGTCCTCCCCAGAAGCTTTCTTCTGCTGATCGAGCTTATGCTTACCACTTACGATAGACGTAGCGCCCAGTGTGGCCAAGCTTGCACTGGCAAGGCTCGCCATAACGATAAGGTCGCCCGTCTTGGGCATGTTACCGCCAGATGACTTGGTCGTTGTAGTCGTCGTGGTTGTAGTGGTCACCGTCTTGGAGTCATTTTGCTCTTGGACTTGGTTGTCAGCACCGCTCTTGTCGTCGTCTTCGGGCTGTTTCTTTTCGCCCTCGGTCTTGCTCTCGTCCTTCTTCTGACCGGACTTGTCGCCCTTCTCATCAGAGCTAGGACCCTTATCGGATTCAGCCTTCTCGGAAGCCTTGTCCTTGGAGTCGCCCTTTGCGGCTTCGGTCTTTTCCGTGGAAACCTGATCAGAGTTGTCCTTGTTCTGGGCCGAGCCGTTATTGACGCCAGCCATCAGCGAAGAACCCAGCGTAGAACCAAGCTGCTCGGAGAAAGAAGGCTTCTTGTCCGGCGAAGCAACGGGAGCGTCCGGCGCCTTATTCGAGTCGTCCTTGGAAGCATCGGAATCAGGGGTCGTGTCAGAGCCGGAGCCGTTGTTAGAGCCGGTGTCAACGGACGAATCGCTCGAGCCGGTAGATGAGTTAGAGGTGCCAGCGTCGGTCGAACCAGAAGCGTCGCTGTCCGTATTGCCGGCAGAGCTTGAAGGCGAATCGCTCGCAGCAGAGCCGTTCGAATCGGAGCCGTTCGAGGTAGAGCCGTCGTTGGTAGTGCCACCAGCAGAGCCATTACCGTCAGCATCGGTCGAGGGCGCATCCATCCTGTCATCGTTGGCATCGTCACTCGAGCCGTCATTCGAATCAGGTGTCGGCGAGGGCGCCGGCGCAGGCTCGGGCTGCACGGGCGTCGCAGCGGCAGCGGCCTCGTCCTCGGCGATATAAACCAAGCAGTCCTTCAGCTCGTTGCGGTAGCGGTTCTTCCAGCCCTCATGATACTGGGGCTGACTTGAAAACTTGGTGGCGACATTGTTGACCACGCTATTGGAGAGCGCCGTCGCAAACTCGCGGTCGGACATATCGTTGGAAAGATTCGCCCAGCGGAAGAAGTCTCTGCAGCCACCGGTACCGCACATGTTGGTGATGCTCCACACCATACCCTTGACGCAATCGGCGCGGCCGGAGATGTCAATGCCAAGAGCGCTCTTAAGCCACGCCTCGGTCACCGCATAGTACGAGTTGTACGCATACGCATCCTGCAGAGCCGAAAACTCAGCAGGATCGGTGTTATAAGCACCCTGGAAGGCCTCCTGTGCAATACGGCCCAGCTCGGTAAGCTGGTCGTTCTCGTACATGGCATTGCTCGCGTTGGAAATCTCGCTGCCGCGATCAATCGCATCCTTGAGCATGCTGTATTTTTCGGGGCTGTAGTTGTAGACCTGCTTCATAAACGGAATGAGCGACCAACGGCGGTCGAACTGGTAATAGCCCAGCGCGTTGTAGCCGTCACCATACGAAAAGCCCTGGTTGTAGTTACCATGGCTCTCGTACTTGGTAAAGTACTTCATCTCGGTAGTCACGTTGACAAACGAAACGCCCTGGACCGACCTCAGCACGCCCGAGAAGGACTGCTGGGTGTAGAGACCCTTATCGATATCGGTGGCATCCGAGGCAACGCCTGGCGTGGGCTCCTCGGCAGCGGCGGGTGCCGGCGCGGAAACGGCGCCAAACGAAAGCGCCAGCGTCAGACCCGCGACAATAGCAGAATGCTTGGGCTGCATAAGATCCTCCCTGCATTGGTGTAGTTAAAGTGCAGTTTGCAAAGATAGAATCAGTATTGCAGCTCGTCCGTTGTTGCACAACAACCCCTCGGTAAACGGCAACAACCTTCCGCGAAATCTTAAGGAATTAAACAAACTGGTCGTCGGGCGCCATCAGAAGCTCGCCGTATCGCTCCATCAGCCCGTCCCTCAACTGACAGAAAGCGGGGATATAGACGTTCAAGATGCGCTGAATCAAATCTTGAGCGAGCTTGTTGTCGTAGATATGGACGTTCGTATTGCGGTCTCTGAGCATGTCTAGCCAGGCCGCCTCATCAATAAAGTCGTAGAATCGGTACGACTCCTTCAAGATGGCACGAGGAGACCCCGACGCGGCAAGCGTGGCGCCCTCATACTCGAGCAGACGCTTAAGGAGCTTCCAGCTCAGTTCAAATTGAAGATTGAACTTATTAATTAATCCACTCTGAACAAAATCATTGTTGAGATCCTGATTGGGCGCATCCTCAAGATTCGCCAAGGCGCTAACAAAGTTCTCATATTTTTTCATACAGAATCACACCATCCCTGGCAATCTCATCGAGCAATTGCTGCGATAGGGACTCGTCGAGATTGACGACATCTACATCTAAAAGAGTATCAAGATGTTCCTCGATCAAATATGAGAAACGGCCGAAATCCCGGCAACCTGCTACGGCGATGTCAATATCGCTCTTGGGCAAGTTGTCGCCTCGAGCACGAGAACCAAACAACACGACCTTCTCGGCGTCACATTCCAGAGCAAAAACTTCGATTTGCTTGTACACCTTGTCGAGAGATGTCATTTGCAGCCCTTACAGCTTAATGTCAAAGTTGATCTCGGGAACGGCGGCTAGGTCGGCCAACGTCACGCCGTCGACGTATTTTTCGATCACGTCGTCCAGACCGCGCCAGAACTTGACGGTCGAGCACAAATCGCTGCGGGTGCAGCTGTTGTCGATGCCGTCGCACGCCACGGGCGCCGTGCTGCCCTCGACAGCGCGCAGGATGTCGCCGGCGCGCACCTCGGCCGGGTCCTTGGCCATCATGTAGCCGCCGCCCTTGCCGCGCACGCTCTTAAGCAGGCCCGCCTTCATAAGCGGACGAACCAGCTGCTCCAGATACTTTTGTGAGATATGCTCGCGGTCGGCAACCTCGCGCAGGGCAATCTTGCCCTCGGCGTCGCCCAGCGCCGCGATATAGATCATCAGCCGGAGGGCATAGCGGCCCTTGGAAGAAATGAGCATACCTACCCTCCCATCGCATCTGGGACAACATAACCAGGTTTGTTTGTCCCAAATCTTAAGTAAATGGGACAAACACAACAGGTTATTTTGTCCCAGAATTTGAAAAGTCGAGTGGATTAGTCGGGTTTTCCCTTGACTAACGCCGAACCCATAGTAACTTTATTCCGAGAAGATTCCTAGGGTTTAGTACACCTATGAGTACACCATATACAGAGAGGGACAGCATGAGCGCAAATCCGCTGCTTTCCATCGAAGGTCTGACCGCCTCCGTGGACGAAAAGACCATCCTCCAAAGCGTCAACCTCAACGTCGCCGCCGGCGAGACCCACGTGCTGATGGGACCCAACGGCGCCGGCAAGTCCACCCTCGGCCACCTGGTCATGGGCGACCCCGTCTACACGGTCAACGACGGCCGCATCGTCTTTGACGGCCAGGACATCACCGAGCTCACCACCGACAAGCGTTCGCGCGCCGGCCTGTTCCTGAGCTTCCAGGCCCCGGTCGAGATTCCGGGCGTGCCACTGTCGAGCTTTTTGCGCGCCAGCATCGCCGGCCGCCCCGGCCTGGAGATGAAGGGCAAGGAGTTCCGCCGTCGCGTCAAGGAGCTCGCGGCCGAGCTCAACATGGATACCGCCTACCTCAACCGCGAGCTGGGCGTGGGCTTCTCGGGCGGCGAGAAGAAGAAGGTCGAGATGCTCCAGCTTCTGCTGCTGCAGCCCAAGCTCGCCATCCTGGACGAGACCGACTCGGGCCTGGACGTCGACGCGCTTTCCACCGTCAGCCACGGCATGGACGCCTACCGCAAGAGCTGCGACGGCTCCATGCTCATCATCACACACAACACGCGTATCCTGGAGCACCTGGATGTCGACCGCGTCCACGTTATGGTCAAGGGCCACATCGTGCGCGAGGACGACGCCTCGCTCATCCCCTGGATCGACAAGAACGGCTTTGAGACCTTCGAGCGCGAGGCCGCCGAGCAGCGCGCCCAGGCCGAGGCCGCCGCTGCCGAGCAGCAGGCGTAAAGGGGCGACGCAATGACCAAGAACCGCACCGAGGTCGCGGACATCGACCGCAGCCTCTACGACTTCACTTATGGCGAGGAGGGATTCGAGCGCCTCGACGCCGGCATCACGCCCGACATCGTGCGCGAGATCAGCGCCAAGAAGGACGAGCCGCAGTGGATGCTCGATCTGCGCCTCAAGTCCCTCGAGATCTTCAACCGCTTCCCGGATCCGACGTGGGGCCCCTCCATCGAGGGCCTGGACATGGACAACATCGTCACCTACGTCAAGCCCAACACCGACCAAAAGCACGACTGGGAGTCGGTGCCCGACGACATCAAGAACACCTTTGAGCGCCTGGGCATCCCCGAGGCCGAACGCAGCTACCTGGCGGGCGTCGGCGCGCAGTACGACTCCGAGCTGGTCTACCACAACATGCAGGACACCGCGTCGAAGATGGGCATCGTGTACTCCGGTATCGAGGAGGCCCTGCACGACCCGCAGTGGGAGCCGCTCATCCACGAAAAGTTTATGACGCTCATCCCGCCCACC
>USCS01000140.1 GCA_900552875.1 uncultured Collinsella sp.
CCGCAACCGACCTCCTCGCCCATGTCAAAGTAGATCTCGGAGCACGGACCGCAGGGGCCGGTGGGGCCGGCAGCCCAGAAGTTGTCGTCCTCGCCCAGGCGGGAGATGTGGTCCTCGGCAACGCCCAGAGAACGCCACACGTCGTGGGTCTCGTCGTCCTCGGTAAAGACGGTAAAGTACAGGCGATCGAGCGGCAGCTTGAACTCCTTGGTGATGAGCTCGAAGGCCCAAGCGCAAGCCTGCTGCTTGGAGACGCCGCCAAAGGAGAAGTCACCGAGCATCTCGAAGAACGACAGGTGACGGCCGTCCTCGCCGATGCAGTCGATGTCGTTGGTGCGGACACACTTCTGGCAGGAGATCGCGCCGATCTCCTTCATGGTCTTCTTGCCCTGGTAGTACTCCTTAAACTGGTTCATGCCGGCGTTGGCAAGCAGCAGCGAGGGGTCGTCGGGAACAAGGGACGAAGAAGGATAGAGCTTAAGACCGCGCTCCTCAAAGAAGTTGAGGAACTTGGAGCGGATCTCGGCCGTAGTCATTGACGGGTAGTCAGCACTCATAGAGGGAATCTCCTCGGTTTCACATCGAAACAGTTCAAACGTAACGATATTACCATCCCGCCGCGCAAGTGCAAAAAAGAGGGCCGACATAAAGCCGACCCTACAGCGAAAGTGCACGTTATTTAGGAGTATGCGATGCATTGAAAAAGCTACTATAGAATTGCATATAAGATTCACCCGGAAGGAGCGATCGATGAAAAGCAAACGATTTGTCCTGAATGCACTTCTGGTTGTAGCACTTTTAGCGCTTTTGGCTTTCTCCTGCTGGTACGCAAACCAACCAGCATTTGGCTACGTATTGTATGCAGTAATGTCCGGCGATAAAGCCTATTACACTCTACGCGCAATTGACGTTCTCTTTTTCTATGTAGCCGGCCCCTTATCAATCGCTTTGCTCGCGTTTCTTGTCATTTACAACTTCAAGAAACGCTAGCGGTGCCTATTTGGAATCCGAATCGTCCATGGAGCCGTCGATGCCGGTTTTGGTATCGTCGTCCGAGTTGGAGTCATCGTCCTTGGCGAAGGGATTCTTGAAAAAGCTCGTCGCATCGGGCTGCAGGCCCGAGAGCTTGATCCAGGGATTCTCGAGCTCGGGCTTGGGCATCGCCTGGGCCTCGGGCGCGGTCTCGTTGCCGATGAGCTCGGACTCGTAAATGAACGTATCGTCTCCAAGCGCGTCGTAGGCGGCGACCGGGTTGCCCTCGGCATCGCGATATGGCGTGCCCTTAAATACAGCGCCGTCGTATGCCACGAGCTGGCGACCGGTCTCGTTCTCAAAGTAGTAGACGAAAATGCCCTTGAGGGCCGCGCACAGCGGAATGGCGATGACCATGCCGATGGGACCCATAAGTGCCGAGCCAATAACGAGGGCCGTCAGGCTCATGATGGGATGCACCTGCACCGAACTCTGCATGACCTTGGGGGAAATGACGTTATCGGTGACGTTTTGAGCCACCATGGTCACAACGAGCGTCCACAACGCCAGCATGGGGCTGAACATAAAGCCAAGCACCGTGGCGATAGCCGCGCTTACCCAGGGACCGACAACCGGGACCAAGTGCATGATGCCGGTAAAGATGGCCATGAGTGCCGCGTAGGGATGGCCAATGAGCGTAAAGCCGATAAAGGCGAGGATGCCACCGCAGATGGACGTCACGACCATGCCGCGCATATAACCGCCGACCGAGCGCGAAAGAATCGCGACCATAAAGCGGTACGAGGTCTCTTTTTCCTGTCCGATGATGGTACAGACCTCGTGGTGCATACGGGGATAATCGCAGGCAAGCCAGTAGGCAAGCACCAAACCCAGGAAGATTACGAACAGCTGCGAGGCCGTGTTGGTGATCAGCGGGAACACGCCGCGACCGAGCTCAGCGGCGATTTGCGATACGTACTTGGACGCCACAGTAACCAGCGAGGACAGATTATCGTCCAGGTACTCCTTGAGCGGCGTGTTGTTGAGCGTCTTAGCGTGCGAAATCATCTCGTTGAGATCACCGCCCGCAACGCGAAGCTGCTCAGGCAGACGGCTCAGGACTTCCATAATCTGACCGAGCAAAATAGGCGACAGGATGCAGACGACGCCGACGAGCACTGCCACAACCACGATCAGCGCGATGAGCGAACCGATGCCACGACCGACGCCGTGATGCTCGAGCCAGTTAGTGATCGGCGACATCACAAAAGCGATGATGGAACCGACAGCGAGAAACTCGATAACAGGCGCCAGGATACCCATAAGGTTAAAGATGACGGCTGCGATGACAATGCAGCCAACGACAGCCCAAATGCGAAGCGTCAGAATACGAGTATCGCGCAGCGTGCGGTCGGTTTGTTGGGGGTGCTCAATCATGAACGAACCATCACTCCGTCGGGGTCGATCTTGTCCTGTATCTTCTTAAGGGTACGGCGCAGCAGGCGCGAAACCTGCACCTGCGAGATACCCAGCTTCTTGGCGATCTCGATCTGGGTCATGCCCTTCACAAAGCGCAGCTCGATAACCTCACGCTCACGCGGCGAGAAATCGCGAATGGCTTCCTCGATCACCAGGCGGTCATCGGTAAAATCGAGCTCGTTGTCGTCATCGGCATAGCGGTCGAGAATCGAGGGGGCATCATCGGAATCGGACGCGCCAGGAGCCTCGATGGGCACCGAGGTATAGGCCGAAGACGATTCCATGGCCTCCAGCACCTCGTCGACGGTCACACCCAGGTACTCAGCGATTTCTTCAACCTTAGGCGAGCGCTGCAACTCATTGGTGAGCTTGTCGGTGGCCTGGTTGACCTTGGCAGAAAGCTCCTGCAAACGGCGCGGCACGCGCACGCTCCAGCCCTTATCACGGAAGTGACGCTTGATCTCGCCCAGGATGGTAGGCGTGGCAAACGTCGTGAACTCGAGCCCGCGCTCGGGGTCAAAGCGGTCGATAGCCTTGAGCAAACCCAGATAGCCGACCTGCATGAGGTCGTCGAGCGGCTCGCCGCGATTCTTAAATTTGTTGGCAAGAAACCTTACCAGGTTCATATGGGACATGACGAGCTGCTCGCGCGCGTCCGGATCACCGGTTTCTTTGTAGCGACGAAACAGCTCGCGGGTTTTCTCCTTGTCCCAAGCGGTCTTGCCGCTCCGGGAACGTTCGGTCATATTAGATATCCGCCTTGAGGTCGAGGGAAAGCGTCAGGGGCGCCGTAGTCTTTTCGTAGGAGTCGCACACGCTCGCGAGGATGAGCTCGGCATACACCGCAGCCTGGTCGTCTTCATCGACCGTAGCCTGGTCGCCAAAGGTAATAGTCATGCCAACGTGGGTCTCATCGACATCGAATTTGATGGTGATGTCATCGCAGTCGACCGCGGTGCAACCAAAGATGAAAGCCTCCTCAGCAGCCATGCGGATGTCCTCGATGCGATCGACAGACATAGAGCACAGGGCACCAACGTTGGCTGCCGTCATGCGCACAAGGCGAGCGAGACGCGGGTCACCGGCAACGGTCAGCGTGATAGGGCAGGTTGCTTCGCTACTCATCGCAGGACTCCTCAGAGGTCTCGGCGGGCGTATAGGTGTAATACTGAGCCGGCTTGGATACAGACTTCTGACCATCATCGTCGCCCGCGGCGGCCTCGTCCTCGCCAATTAGGATGCGCTCGGTAGGCTGCTCGACCTCCGCAGCGGCAGCGGCGAGCTTGCGATCGGCGTCGGCTGCAGGAGCCTTCACCTTATTGAAGAGCTTCTGCACAGCACCGGCGGCAGAGTCGGTCACGCTCGACACAGCATTGCTGGCCTCGGCCATGCTGCCCGTAACCTCGGAAATGTCGCGAACCACGGCTTCGACCTCTACGAGATTGGAGGTAAGGGCATCAACTGCCGTCTTGCTCGACTTAAGCAGCGGCTCCATCTGGGCAAGCGCCGGCGTAAGCTCATCGACAGCGCCATCGAGCTTTGCCACCACAGGCTGAGCCTCGGCGATGGTGTTGTTGAGGTCGTTCACGGTCTTATCGAGCGAGTCGACAACATTGCGGGTCTTGCGCAGGGTAAGCGCGAGCTCAGCGATGGCCCACACGCCGGCAACGGCGAGCAGCAGCAGGGCGATTTGAATGGGACTCATACAAGCCTCCCGGAAGAATCGAAATACAGACGCTTTTCATGGTACCCCAAAGGGGACCGAACATGCCAAGAGCAGCAACGTGGGACAAAATTATCAGCAGCTACCTCGGTGCATTCCCGCTGCGGTCTCGTTCGCTTTGCTCTACGCGCCACTCTTCCCAGCCGCGCCCGGCAGGCTGCCAAAATGCACCGCGTTCCAAGCCTTCGGGCAAATAGCGCTGATCGACCCAGCCTTCGGGATAATCATGTGGATACTTATACACACCGTATTCATCGCTGCCCGGGCGATGGCGATCGCGCAGATAACTCGGCACCTCGCGAAGCCCACTAGAATGGATATCGGCCAGCGCCGCATCGATCGAAGCCTCACACGCGTTGGATTTTGGCGCCAAGCACACATAGAGTGCAGCCTGAGCCAGGTTAATGCGGCACTCGGGATAGCCAATGACCTCGGCAGACTTAAACGCGGCATGCGCCACCAAAAGCGCCTGCGGGTCGGCGTTGCCAACATCCTCAGAAGCGTGAATC
>USCS01000141.1 GCA_900552875.1 uncultured Collinsella sp.
AGCTGCGGGAACGGCCTATCCGCTCAAAGTGTTCGGCTGAGATCGGAAATCAACCTTTACTCGTCTTTTGGGCTCACCGTACTATCATGGTTCGAATTGAGTGTGAATGATGATAGGGAGCGCCTTTTTATGATTGAGTTGCTCAGGCGTTTTGGCGGTAAGTTTCGCCGATATATGGTGATCGGCCCTGCGTGCAAGTTGATCGAAGTGATCTTTGACCTGCTGACGCCGCTCGTGATTGCCCAGATGATCGACAAGGGCATCGGCGCGCACGACGTCAGCGCCGTCGTCCACTACGGTATGCTGCTTGGCGCCATGGCTGTGATCGGCATCTCGTTTACGCTCGTTTGCCAAAAGATGGCGGCGCTGACCTCACAGGGCATGGGCACCGATATTCGCGGCGCACTCTATGAGCATATCAACAAGCTGAGCTATGCCGAGCTCGATCGCTTTGGTACGCCGTCGCTCATCACGCGCATCACCAACGACGTCAACCAAGTCCAGCTCGCCGTGGCGCTGGGCGTGCGCATGCTCATCCGCTGGCCTTTCCTGGCGGTGGGCTCCATGGTTGCGGCCCTTGCCATCGACCTTAAGCTCGGCATTATCTTTTTGATTTGCACGCCCGCCATCGGCCTGGTGTTTTGGTTTGTCATGGCGCGCTGCATTCCGTACTACAAGCAGCTGCAGGCAAAGCTCGACCGCATCGCGCTTATCTGCCGCGAGGGCCTTTCGGGCGCCCGCGTGGTCCGTGCGTTTGTGCGCGAAGATCACGAGCGTGAGCGTTTTGCCCAGGCGGCCGATGACCAGGCGCATGTCGCCATCGCCGTGGGTAAGCTCTCGTCGATTCTCAACCCCGTCACGTTTTTGGTGATGAACCTGGGTGTGTGCGCCATCCTGTGGGTGGGCGGCATTCAGGTCAACGTGGGCGAGCTTACGCAGGGCCAGGTCATGGCGTTTGTATACTACATGACCCAGACGCTCACCTCCATCGTGTATGTCGCCAACCTGGTCGTGGTCTTTACCAAGGCGAGCGCCAGCGCGTCGCGTATCAACGAGGTGCTCAATTGCGTGCCGAGCATTACCGACGCGGGTAACCAGCCGGTCGCTCTGCCCGAGCCGGGTGCGATGGGCGATGCCGCCCCGGTGCCCGCCTTGAGCTTTAGCCATGCGAGCTTCTCCTTTGGCGCGGGCGCGGCCAACGCCGTCAACGATGTGACTCTGGAGTTGCCGCTGGGCAAAACGCTCGGCATTATCGGCGGCACGGGCAGCGGCAAGTCCACGCTCGTTTCGCTCATCCCGCGCCTGTACGACGCGGGCGTCGGCAGCGTGAGCGTGATGGGTGCCGATGTGCGCGCCTGGCCGCTCGATCAGCTGCGCCACGTGGTCGCGACCGTCCCGCAGCGCGCGTCACTCGTGAGCGGCACAATCCGCAGTAATCTGACCTGGCGCGGCGAGTCGGCAACCGATGAGGAGATCTGGGCGGCGCTCGATATGGCGCAGGCCGGCGAGTTCGTGCGCAACAAGCCGCAGGGCTTGGATGCCCCGGTCGAAGCGGGCGGCAAGAACTTCAGCGGTGGCCAGCGTCAGCGCCTGACCATCGCGCGCGCCCTGGTCGGCTCGCCACAGATCCTGGTCATGGACGACTCCGCCTCGGCGCTCGACTTTAAGACCGACGCGGCGCTTCGCCACGCTATCCGCGAGCGCAGCGTGCGCGGCGCCGCCGAGGGCGGGCTGCCGCTGACGACCGTTATCGTGAGCCAGCGCGTCTCGACCGTGCGCGATGCCGACATGATCTGCGTGCTCGACCACGGCTCGGTTGCGGGTCTGGGCACGCACGACGAGCTGTATGCAAACTGCCAACTCTACCGCGAGATTTGCCAGTCGCAGCTCCGCCGCGAGGAGCTCGAGGGCCAGCAGGGGAGTGCGACGCCCGCGTCAGCCCCAAGTCCCGCGTCCGCCTCAACCGCCCCGGCATTCGTTTGCGCAAAGGAGGGCTGCTAAATGAATCCGTATACTTCTTCCGGTTCGGTCGCCACGATGACGGCCAACGTGTCCGGTAACGATAACCTCAACGACCTGGGCGACGGTCCGCGCCAGCCCGGCGACCCCGAGCGCTATCCCGTGGGTGCGGTGACTCGCCGTCTGATGGGCTACGTTCGTCCGCATCGCATTTCGTTTGTTGCGTCGTTTGTGAGTGCCGCCATCTCCGTGATTCTGCAGCTCTACACGCCCATTCTCATCGGCGAGGGCATCGACCTGATCGTTGCCGTCGGGCAGGTGGACTTCGACGCGCTGCTGCCGCTTGTCACCAAACTCGCGCTCGTCGTGGTGGGAGCCGCGGCCTTCCAGTGGCTGCAGGGCTACTGCGTCAACCGCCTGTCCTACGAAACGGTGCGCGACATGCGCGTGGAGGCGAGCGACAAGCTCAGCCGCATGCCGCTCAGCTTTATCGACAGCCATGCTCACGGCGACCTCATGAGCCGCGTGGTCAACGATGTCGACCAGGTGGGTGACGGCCTGCTGCAGGGCTTCACGCAACTCTTTACCGGTGTTATTACCATCGTGGGCACGCTCGCGTTTATGCTTTCCATCAACCTGACCATGACGCTCGTGGTGGTGCTCGTCACGCCGCTTTCCATTTTTGCAGCCGGTGCTATTGCCAAGCTCTCCAACAAAAGCTTTACGGCACAGCAGCGTATTCAAGGGCAGCTCGGTGGTCATATCGAGGAGTACGTAGGCGAGCAAAAGCTTGTCGACGCCTTTGCCTACGGTCCCAACGCCCAGCAGCGCTTCGATGCCCTCAATGCCGAGCTTTACACCGCGGGCGAGCGCGCACAGTTTATGGGTTCGCTCTCCAACCCCGGCACGCGCTTTATCAATAACATCATCTATGCCGTGGTCGCTGTGATTGGCTGCGTGGGCGTGATCACGGGCGTGCCCGCGGCGCTTACGGTGGGCGGCGTGCAGATCTTCCTGTCCTATGCCAACCAGTACACCAAGCCGTTCAACGAGGTCACCAACGTCATTACGCAGATCCAGACGGCGTATGCCTCGGCGCGCCGCATGTTTGCGCTGCTCGATGCCCGCGAGCAGGAGCCCGATGCGGCGGATGCCGTGGAACTTGCTGCCCCGCAGGGCGAGGTCGCCTTTGAGCATGTGGACTTTAGCTACGTGTCCGACCGCAAGCTGCTGCAGGACATCTGCATCGAGGCCAAGCCCGGCATGCGCTTTGCCCTTGTTGGCCCCACGGGCTGCGGAAAGACGACGCTCATCAACCTGCTGCTGCGCTTTTACGATATCGATGCCGGCCACATCACGGTTGATGGCAGGTCTTCGCGTGACTACACGAGCGCAAGCCTGCGCCATGCCTTTGGCATGGTGTTGCAGGATACGTGGCTGTTCGAGGGCACGGTGGCGGAAAACATCGCCTACGGCTGTCCCGACGCCACGCGCGAGCAGGTTATCGAAGCTGCCAAGCGCGCGCATGCGCACAAGTTTATCGTGCAGCTGCCAGGCGGCTACGATACGGTCATCGGCGAGGACGGCGGCACGTTTAGCCAGGGCCAAAAGCAGCTGCTGTGCATCGCGCGCGTCATGCTCACCGACCCGGCGATTCTGCTGCTGGACGAGGCCACCTCGAGCATCGATACACGTACCGAGCTGCAGGTGCAGGCGGCATTTGACGAGCTCATGGCCGGCCGCACGAGCTTTGTCGTGGCGCACCGCCTGTCGACGATCCGCAATGCCGACTGCATCCTAGTGATGCGCGACGGCGAGATTATCGAGCGCGGCACGCACGACGAGCTGCTCGCGGCAGGCGGCTTCTACGCCGAGCTCTACCGCAGCCAATTCGCCCAGTGAGCAAGCCCGTGGGGCAAATTAATCAATCGACAGACGGTGGTTTACATCTGTCACGTTAGTACTAAGATATTCATCTAATAAATTGCATTAGTGGCTTTAGTTTTGGGGGAAACGAGCAACGTGACTATGACATGCTCTTTGGTGGTTAACAGCAAGAGCGGTAATACCAGGATGGTTTCGGGCGCGATCAAGCGCGCTCTGCAGGCTGCGGGTGTTGAGTTTGTCCATGCCGCGGCGTTGAGCGACGATGCGGATGCAGATCAGGTTGCGCTCGAGGCGCAGGGCGCCTGCGCGGCCGACACGGTGCTCGTCGGTTTTTGGTGCGACAAGGGCGCGTGCACGCCTTCGGTCGCGGCGTTGCTCTCCGCCTTGCACGGTAAGCGCGTGTTCCTGTTTGGCACCTGCGGCTTTGGGGCCGACCAGAGCTACTATCAGCAGATTATCGACCGCGTAACTTCCAATTTGGCTGGGGATGCCGAGCTTGCGGGCTGGGCGATGTGCCAGGGCAAGATGGGCCCCGCGGTCAAGCAGCGCTACGAGGCCATGCTCGAGCAAGATCCCGACAACGCTCGCTATAAGATGCTGCTCGACAACTGGGTTGCCGCGAAGGACCATCCCACCAAGGAAGATCTGGACAACATGGCTGCAGCCGCCAAAAAGGCCGTGCTGGGGGAGTAGCTCCCATCGCTGACGGCGGTCGGTCCATCTTTCTAAATGAAACGTCCTCCCGGGCGTCGGGGCACGAAGTTCCCTGCTCTACAGTCCTGCGCAAGACGAAGGCCACATTAAGTGGCCTTCTTTGCGT
>USCS01000142.1 GCA_900552875.1 uncultured Collinsella sp.
CTATGAACCGTCCTGCGATCGCCGCGACCATTATGGAGCGCCTGGGGTAATGGAAAAACCGCACATCGATACAATCGCTGTCGAAGTGCCGGCCGACCTTGCGTCGCCGGCGCTTTACCGTGTCGATGCTGCGCACCATCCCCGTGTCGACCGTGCCGAGATGCTGCGGTATCTGGGTTACGGCGGCCAGCAGATTGAGCCCGAGCTGTCACGACGTATTGAGCTTGTGGTCGAGCACCTTGAGCTGGACATTGAGCCCCGTGGCGTGCGCCGCGTATTTGCCATCGATGCCACGGGCGTGGACGAGCAGGGAGAGCCTTGCATCCGTCTGGTTGGCACCAACGTTGAGTTGCAAGGTCGCGATATCTATCGCCATCTCAAAGACGCCCGCTTTGCCGCGCTCATGGCATGCACCCTCGGCATGGACGCCGAGCGTCGTCTGCGCACCACGGGAGCCCAGCAGCCCCTGGAGGGAGCCGTGCTCGACGCCGCATGCTCTGCCTATGTAGAAGCCGCCGTCGAGCAAATGGACCAGCAGGTCAAGGCTGCGGCCGCCGCACACGGGCTCGCCGGCAACTGGCGCTTCAGTCCCGGCTATGGCGACTGCCCGCTCTCGGCCCAGCGCTCGATCGTGGATGCACTCAACGCCACGCGGCTCATCGGGCTTACCGTCACGCCGACCAGCCTGCTCATGCCCACCAAGAGCGTAACCGCGGTGATTGGTCTGTTCGACGGCGAAGTCTTCGACGCCCAGAGCCGCCCCACCTGCACTATCTGCCGCATGCGCGAGCACTGTCGCTTCCGCGCCGCCCACACCACCTGCTATTCCAGCCATTAGGAGCTCATTGATGTTTACTCCGCTTATCACTCATGATCTGGACGGTGCCGCGCTGGCGGCGCCCGTTGATGCCGCACGCCGCAATGGCGCCACGTACAAGACGCGCACAATCGACGACCTTCGCATTAAGGACGATCGCCTGCGCGCTGCCATCGAGGGCACGGGGCACCTGCTGTTCGACGGCGGCATGGGCACCATGCTGCAGGCCGCCGGCATGAAGGCAGGCGCCCTGCCCGAGCTGCTCAACTTTGAGGAGCCTCAGGTCATCACCGACATCCAGCGTCAGTACGTCGAGGCCGGCTGCGATGTGATCACCGCCAACACCTTTGGCGCCAACGCGCACAAGCTCGATGGCGCCGCCACCGTGGCAGATGTCTTTGCCGCCGCGGTCTCTTGCGCCAGCGCGGCCGGCGCCCACTACGTCGCCGGCGACATCGG
Organism: uncultured Collinsella sp.; assembly: GCA_900552875.1. Lineage (GTDB taxonomy): Bacteria > Actinomycetota > Coriobacteriia > Coriobacteriales > Coriobacteriaceae > Collinsella. Next base: position 1,277 of record USCS01000142.1, read on the forward strand.
CCCCATCGGCGCCCTGCTGCGCCCCCTGGGCACCCTCAGCTTTGACGAGGCCTACGACCTCTTTGCCGAGGAAGTACGCGCCGGCGTCGATGCGGGCGTGGACCTCTTTATTATCGAGACCATGACCGACCTTGCCGAGATCAAGGCGGCCGTCCTCGCCTGCCGCGAGAACTCCGACCTGCCCGTCTTTGCCACCATGACCTTTGAGGAAGACGGTCGCACCTTCCTGGGCACGAGTCCCGAGGTGGCCGCCATCACCCTCGACACCATCGGCGCCGATGTCTTGGGCATCAACTGCAGCCAGGGTCCGGCCGAGCTCCGAGGACTCGCCGCACGTATGCTCACCGTTACCGACAAGCCCGTTATGGTGCAGGCTAATGCAGGACTCCCCCATGTAGACGACGACGGCAACACCGTCTTTGATATCCAAGCCCCCGAATACGCCGAGGCCGTCGCCGGCATGATCGCCGACGGTGTGAGCGTCGTGGGCGGTTGCTGCGGCACCACGCCGGCGCACATGGCGGCCTTGCGCACGCTTATCGACAACCACACACCCAGCCCGCGCCGCCGCAAGCCCAGCATGTCGGTCACGAGCGCCCAAACGGTCGTGGACCTTCCCTGCGACGGCCACAAGATCGCCGTCATCGGCGAGCGCATCAACCCCACCGGCAAAAAGCGCCTGCAGCAGGCCCTGCGCGACGGCGACCTGGACTACGTCGTGAGCCAGGGCATCAGCCAGCAGGAACAGGGCGCCGACATCCTGGACGTCAACGTCGGCCTGCCCGAGATCGACGAGGTCAAGATCATCCAACAGGCCACCGAGCAGCTCCAGGGCTCCACGCTGCTGCCGCTGCAGATCGACTCCACCGATCCCGCCGCTGTCGAGGCCGCCGTGCGCCGCTACGCCGGCAAGCCCATCATCAACTCGGTCAATGGCAAGCAGCAGATCATGGATGAGATCTTTCCGCTGGTCGCCCACTACGGCACCAACGTTGTCGGCCTTACGCTCGACGAAGGCGGCATCCCCGATACCGCCGAGGCTCGCTTCGCCATCGCCGAGCACATCGTGGCTGAGGCTGCCCGTTACGGCATCGGACCGGACCGCATCCTCATCGACTGCCTGGTCATGACCGCCTCGACCAACCAGCGCCAGGCCGAGCAGATCCTGCGCGCCATGTCCCTGTGCAAGGAGCGCCTGGGCGTCAAATGCGCGCTCGGCGTGTCGAACATCAGCTTTGGCCTGCCTGCCCGCCCGCTGCTGGGTTCGGTCTTTTTGGCCGCCGCCTTTGGCGCGGGCCTGGACGCCCCCATCATGAACCCGGGTTCCAAGCGCTTTATGGACACCGTCTACAGCTATCGCGTCCTGAGCGTTGAGGACGAGGGCTCGACCGGATACATCGAGCGCTACGCCGGCTGGACCGATCCGTATAAGATCGCCGCAAACCCGATAGCAGCTCAGGCCGCATCGAGTGATGCCGCGCCTGCCGCAAGCGCCCCCGGCACCGACGGCAACGATGACCCGATTCGTCGCATGGTCGTCTCGGGCCGCAAGGGCGAAATCGCTGCCGAGACCGAGCGTCTGCTGGCAGACCACGACGCCATGGACCTCATCAACGATCACTTTATCCCCGCCCTCGACGAGGTTGGCGTCCTCTTTGACCAGGGCAAGTTCTTCTTGCCGCAGCTTATGGCCTCGGCCGAAGCCGCACGCGTGGGCTTCGACACCATCAAGCGCCTGATGCCCGCCGGCGAGATTGCCGACAAGGGCAAGATCTGCGTGGCCACCGTCAAGGGCGACATCCACGATATTGGCAAGAACATCGTCAAAATGCTGCTCGACAACTACGGCTACACCGTCTTTGACCTGGGCCGCGACGTCGATCCGCAGGAGGTCCTCAAGACCGTCAAGGAGCGCGATATCAAACTCGTCGGCCTCTCGGCACTTATGACCACCACGGTCGTCGCCATGGAAGAGACCATCAAGCTGCTTCATGCCGAGGTGCCGGGCGTCAAGATCATCGTAGGCGGCGCCGTACTCACCCCCGAATACGCCAAGCAGATCGGCGCGGACTACTACGCCAAGGACGCCGCCGAAAGCGCTCGTATCGCCGAAGAGGTCTTTGGGCAGTAACATAACGGAAACAACCGAGCACCAAAACGTGCCGCACGCGCCACTTGACACGTGCGGCACGTTAAAATAGAAAAGACTATGCTCGTTTTGGCAGATAGGAGCGCAAGGATGGCGATCACGCCCGCAGAAATCGCGGAAACCCGCGGCATGGTTGAGGAGCAGAACCTCGACATCAGGACCATCACCATGGGTGTTTCGCTCATGGGTTGCGGTGACGAGAACCTCGACCGCATGTGCACGAAAATCTACGACCACGTGACGCACACGGCTGAGCATCTGGTCGAGACCGCCGAGAACCTCGAGCGCGAGTACGGCATCCCCATCGTCAACAAGCGCGTTTCCGTCACCCCGGTGGCGCAGATCGCCGCGTGCTGCAAGGATGAGGACCTCACCCCCATCGCGCACGCCCTCGACCGCGCGGCCGAGACACTCGGCATCGATTACCTGGGCGGCTTCTCCGCACTCGTCCAGAAGGGCATCGGCGACGCCGACCGCCGCGTCATCCAGTCCATCCCCCAGGCGCTCGCCACCACGAGCCGCGTCTGCTCCAGCGTCAACGTCGCCAGCCTGCGCGCCGGTATCAACATGGACGCCGTGCTCATGGCCGCCCAGACCATCATCGATGCCGCTAAACTCACGGCCGACCAGGATTCCGTCGGTGCCTCCAAGTTTGTCTGCTTTGCCAACATGGTCGAGGACTCCCCGTTTATGGCGGGCGCCGTCCACGGCGGTGGCGAGGCCGACGCCGTCATCAACGTTGGCGTCTCGGGCCCCGGCGTTATGGCCGCAGCCCTGGAGACGCTGCCCGATTCCGCATCGATGATGGAGGTCGCCGAGAAGATTAAGCAGACCGCCTTTAAGATCACCCGCGCCGGCGAGCTCATGAGCCGTGAGGCAGCCCGCCGTCTGGGTGTCGAGAAGGGCATTGTCGACCTGTCGCTGGCTCCCACGCCTGCCATTGGCGACTCCGTCGCGCGCATCCTCGAGATCATCGGCGTGGGCACCTGCGGTGGCCCCGGCACGACCTGCGCGCTCGCCATGCTCAACGATGCCGTCAAGAAGGGCGGCGTCATGGCCTCCAACCACGTGGGCGGCCTGTCCGGTGCCTTCATCCCCGTCAGCGAGGACGACGGCATGATCCACGCCGCCGAGTGCGGCTGTCTCACCATTGAAAAGCTGGAAGCCATGACGGCTGTCTGCTCTGTGGGCATCGACATGGTCATCATCCCCGGCGACACCACCCCTGCCG
>USCS01000143.1 GCA_900552875.1 uncultured Collinsella sp.
TCCGTATTTCACCGCAACTGAGGAGGGGACACGGCATCTTTGCTGCTAGCGGGGGACGTAGCGGCCGGGCTGGGCTCCGGTGGGCTCGCCGTCGCGTGCCGCCAGCACGCCGTTCACAAACACGGCCTTGGCGCGGCCATGCGCCTCAAAGCCCTCGAGCGGCGTGTAGTCCACGGCCTGATGCTGCGTCGTGGCACTGATCGTCCAGCGCGCCTTGGGATCCCACACGCACACGTCGGCATCGGCGCCCTCGGCAAGACAGCCCTTGCGCGGATACATGCCAAAGACGCGCGCCGGGTTCTCGCTCATCAAGCGGCACAGATCCTCGGGTCCCAGCTGGCCCTCAAAGCTCGTGGCAATCGCGACGGGACGATGCTCCACGCCGGGCCCGCCGTTGGGAATCGCGCGGAAATCATCGCGTCCGCGGTCCTTTTGCCCGTGCAGGTTAAAGCTGCAATGATCGGTCGCAATAGTATCGATCTCGCCGGCCACAAGCGCCTCGCGCAGCGCGGCACGGTCGCCGGCATGGCGCAGTGGCGGGCTCATCACATACTTGGCACCCGCAAAGCCGTCCTCGCCCTGCTCCAAGTAGCAAGTATCGTCGAGCATCAGATACTGAGGGCATGTCTCGACATAGATGTTCTTCTGCCCGCGCGCTTTGGCGGCGCGAATGGCCTCGAGCCCCAGCTTGGTCGAAAGGTGCACCACGTTGACCGGGGCGTCGCCGGCCAAGTGTGCCAGATACAGTAGGCGGCTCACGGCCTCGGCCTCGCACACATCCGGACGGCTGAGCGCATGTCCCTCGGGCCCATGAATCCCCTGCTCGTACACGCGCTTCTGCAGCTCGTTCACGAGCGTGCCGTTCTCGCAATGCACGCACAGGATACCGCCCACGCGCTTGAGCTCCTCCAGCACCTCGAGCGTCTCGGCATCATCCAAGCGCAGGTGGTCATAGGCAAAGTAGGTCTTAAACGACGACACGCCCGCCTCGCGCATGGCCGAAAGATCGGCGCGGTTGCGCTCATTCCACTCGGCGAGTGCCATATGAAAGGCGTAGTTGGCGGTGCAGGTGCCGTCGGCGCGATGATGCCACTCGGCCAAGGCATCGGGCATGGTCACGCCGCGATCGGCCGTCGCGTAGTCCACGATGGTCGTCGTACCGCCGCAGGCAGCCGCGCGCGTGCCGGTCTCAAAGCTATCGGCTGTCCAATCCATGCCGGTCCAGCACTGCATGTGCGTGTGGCCGTCGATAAAGCCGGGGAACACCCAGCAGCCCGCGGCATCCTCGACGGTATCGCCCTCGGCCGGCTCAATCGCTGCGGCGATCCGCACGATCTTGTCGCCCTCCATGGCAAGGTCGGCGCGGCGAAGCCCCTGGGACGTCACGAGCGCGCCGTTTTTGATGATGATCATAATTGCTCCTTATTGATTGATGCAGTTGGCCACGCGATCAAAATACGAGCAGGCGGCAATATGCTCTGTTATGCAGCGCTGTCCCTTGACGGTATCGACGTCCCACAGCTCGTAGGCACGCGCCTCGACCAGCACCACGTCGGTACGGTCCTTGAGGATCGAGCCCCCGCCGTCCTTGCCCTCAAGACACATAAGTGCATCGAACAGTTCCGCCGGAAAGAGCACCGGGCTCGAAGGCTCACCGTTACACGCAAGACGCACCGGATGTTTGCGGCCACGCTCGTCAAATGCACGAACCATAGCCTCAAAAGAATCCGAACTCACGAGCGGCTGGTCGCCCGGTAAAAAGAGACAACCTTTCCAGTTGCGTTCGACTCCCCACGAAAGGCCCGCACGGACGCTTTCGCTGCGCAGCTCGCCATCGTGCAGCACGCACGGGCAATGCTTGTCCTCGCAAATCTGGGCGACCTCGGGCCAACGCGTCGAAACCACAACGTCAAAGCCCCGGGGAACCGAATCGATGGTCCGGGCAATCAGCGGCTCGCCATAGATATCGGCAAGCATCTTGTTAGAGCCAAACCGCTTGCCCTCGCCCGAAGCCATAATGACGCATCCAAGTTTCATGGTGATACCTCCCCTGAAACCATCGTACCCATAACTCGCGCCGCGGGCATCCACATCGAAAGCGCTTATCCCGCACGCCCGCGATGCAAAAAGGGGCACCCCGCCGGTTGGCAGAGCGCCCCCTTTACATGGCTTACCTCAACCCGGCTTTAGGCCTGGAGCCAACGGGCGGTGTTGCGCTCGTCGAGGGCCTTGAGGGTAGCGGCGGGATCGGCAACCTTCTGCAGGAACATCATGGCAGCGATGGCGTACGGCTTGTAGCTGGCCTCCTTGTACATGCCCACGCGGTGCATGTCGAAGACGTCGGCGTTGACCTCGCCGTGCTCGCAGGAGACACCGGAGATGTCGGCGGGCAGCGGGTGCATAAAGATGGTGTCCTGGCCGTTGGCAGTCTTCTCCATGAGCTCGGTCGTGGAGCACCAGTCCTGATGGGTAGCGTTCTGGGCGAGCAGCTCCTTCTCGAGCGCTGCGATGCCGGCGTCGTCGCCCTCAGCGTACAGGTTGGTACGCTTCTCCATGGCGGCAAACGGAGCCCAGCTCTTGGGGATCACGATGTCGGCGCCCTCGAAGGCCTCGGCCATGGTGTTGACCTGCTTAAAGGTGGTGCCGGACTCGGCGGCGTAGCCCTTGGCGCGCTCGACGACCTCGGGCATGAGGTCGTAGCCCTCGGGGTGGGCCAGGGTGACGTCCATGCCAAAACGGGGCAGCAGGCTGATCAGCGACTGCGGGCAGGACAGCGGCTTGCCGTAAGAGGGCGAATAGGCCCAGGTGACGGCAACCTTCTTGCCCTTGAGGTTCTCGAGGCCGCCAAACTCGTTGATGAGGTAGAGCATGTCGGCAGAGGACTGCGTGGGGTGATCGGAGTCGGACTGCAGGGAGATGAGCGTGGGACGGTGATCCAGAACGCCGTCCTCGTAAGCCTGCTGCACGGACTCGGAGACCTCGGCCATGTAGGCGTCGCCCTTGCCGATGTACATGTCGTCGCGGATGCCGATGACGTCGGCCATGAAGGAGATCATGGTAGCGGTCTCGCGGACGGTCTCGCCGTGAGCGATCTGGGACTTCTTCTCGTCCAGGTCCTGCAGCTCAAGGCCGAGCAGGTTGGCGGCCTTAGAGAAGGAGAAACGCGTACGGGTGGAGTTGTCGCGGAACAGGGAGACGGCCAGACCCGAGTCGAAGATCTTGGACGAGACGTTGTTCTCGCGCAGCTCGCGCAGGGCGTCGGCAACGATGTAGAGAGCCTTGAGCTCATCGGTGGTCTTGTCCCAGGTGTGCAGGAAGTCGCTGCCGTACATACCCTTAAAATCGAGGCCGTTCAGCTGCTCGACGAGCTCGGTAAACTTAGCGTCCATGGAAATGTCCTTTCTAAAGATGAAACGATCGCAATGAGTAGATGTGCTCCGGCATGCGCGTGTGGCTAGAACATGCAGAGCACCATGACGAGGACCCGCCACCGTTGAGGAAGCATGGGAGATAACGACCGCGGGCCCCAAGTCAACAGGAGGCGCCGGGGGCATAAACTGTCCCCGGCTCAACAAAATCGAGGAATGGGACTAGTCGATCTTGTTGTTGGTCAGACCGGCGCGGAACACGGTGGCGTCGCCATCGGCCTGGCTCGGATCGTAGAGGTTCAGGGCAGCCACATACATAGCGGCGGCGGTGACCAGGTCGTCCTTGTAGGTGACCTCGTTGGGAGCATGAGCCTGAGACTCGGCACCCGGGCCAAAGCCCACGCAGGGGATGCCGTAGCGGCCCTGGATGGAAACGCAGTTCGTGGAGAAGGTCCACTTGTCGCACAGCGGGCGACCGGTGCGCTTGTCCATGCTGGGCTCGCAGCCGATGCGCTCGTCACCGAACATGGCCTTGTGGGCGTCGACGAGGGCCTTGACGTGCGGAGCGGTCTCCTTGTTGATCCACGTGGGGAAGTAAGCCTCGGTCTCGTAGACCTCGCCGGTCCAGGACGGACGGTCGTACATGTACATGGAGACCTTCACGTCGTCGCCGTACTTCTTGGCGGCCGGCAGGTTGCGGATCTCGTCCAGGCAGGACTCCCAGGTCTCACCGGCGGTCATACGACGGTCGATGGAGATGGCGCAGGAGTCAGCGACAGCGCAACGGCTGGGGCTGGTGTAGAAGATCTGGCTGACGGTGCAGGTGCCGCGGCCCAGGAAGCGGGCATCCTCGAAGTGCTCGGGGTTGTACTTGGGGTCGAGCATCTTGACGAGACCCTTGATGTCGGTCGACTCGTCGCAGCCGTTGTTGTTGAGGGCGCGGACGTCGGCGATGATGTCGGCCATCTTGTAGATGGCGTTGTCGCCGCGGTCGGGAGCGGAGCCGTGGCAGGAGGTGCCGTGAACGTCGACACGGATCTCCATGCGGCCGCGGTGACCGCGATAGATGCCGCCGTCGGTGGGCTCGGTGGAAATGACGAACTCGGGCTTAATGCCGTCCTTGTTGTAGATGTACTGCCAGCACATGCCGTCGCAGTCCTCTTCCTGGACGGTGCCGACGACCATGATCTTGTAGCCCTCGGGGATGAGGCCCATGTCCTTCATCATCTTGGCAGCGTAGGTAGCGGAAGCCATGC
>USCS01000144.1 GCA_900552875.1 uncultured Collinsella sp.
CCTTCTGTGATGACGGTATTCTGTACCTCATCCGGAAACGACTTGTTGAAATCCGCGGAAGTGGGTAAGATACGTATCGATGGGCCCGGGATGACCGCTGCTTGCATGTCACCGGGCCTGAATCATGTCTATAGGAGGTGTTCGATGGCCGGGGCGCCCGAGCAATCTCTTCCGAGCTGCAACACAAGGGAATGGGCTGAGCGATGGCTCTCTCCCGCGCGGCTCTCTCCGTACCTCGCGGCGTGCGACGGTGATATAGAGGATGCGTTCGACCTGTACCTCTGGAACGTCGGGCTCTGCAAGGTCCTCGTCGCTGACATCTCCCACTTCGAGGTCGCGCTGCGCAACGCCTACGACAGGGCGCTGCGAGAGGGCTGGGGCGGCGAGGGCCACTGGCTCCTCGACGACGCCTCGCCGGTGCGCGCGCCGATCATGCGCACGAGCAGGTCGAAGCGGCTCCTCGACGTCAACGTGGCGAACCGCAAGGCGATCTCCCAGGCACAGGGGCGCTCCCACGACCCGAGCGACCCGGATCAGGTCATCTCGAACCTCATGATGGGTTTCTGGTCCCACCTCACCGACCGTAGCCGCGAACGCGACTTGTGGATTCCCTACCTCCACGCCGCGTGGCCGCGCGGTATCAACCGCGCGGAGTTGAACCGCACGATTTACGCGATCAACAAGGTAAGGAACCGCGTCGCCCACAATGAGCGTCTGTTCGACCCCGCGCGCGACGCGTTCCTGCCTACCGCCGTGGACGCCGACATCATCCGGCTGACGCGCGACCTATGCCCGGAGGCGGCGGAGAGGCTGTACGGGGAAGGCGGGAAGACGCCCGTGGAGCGTTACGTTTGCGCGCGCCCCGTACCGGCGAACGTGAGGCTATAGGGGCTCCAAGGCGACACCTGATGGTAGACTGAGCGGGAAGGTAGAGCGCGCTCCGACGGAAACGACGGGACACAGCTCCGCCTTTCCCGTGCCTTTGTGATGCGCCTGCGGAATCCACCGTGAGGAAACCTATCGAGGCTCACGGGGGTGATTCGCATGGCAAGGCATCCGAAGCTGACGCAGGAGATGGTGGGCGAGGCGGTCCGCTTCAAGGCGGACGGCCTTTCCAACGGCGACATCGTGTGCGCACTGGGGATCCACGAGTCCGCCTTCTGCCGGAAGGTCGAGCTGTCAGCGGTAGCTTAAAACTGAAAACTAAGGGTTCAAATTAGCTGCGAGCTAATGAATTCCCGTTCAATCCTTCCTACGATGTGCTGTGTGCCGGCGCGGTAGCCGGATCGTAGGAAGGATGCATTATGAAAAAGCCCGAGACCGAAATGCTGTTGAGCCGTCGCGCTGCGCTTGGCGCGTTTGCAACTGTCGCCCTGGGAACTGTCGGCCTGCTTGCCGGTTGTGGGAGCGATAAGGCAACTGTTACCGAGGACGCCGGCGATAGCGACAAGAAGGAAGAGCCCAAGAAGGAAGAGCAGGCAACGACCGATCTGGCTGTCGGCACGACCGTGACCACGAGCACTGGTCTCGCTGTCGTCGTCGATGCCGTTCAGACGGGTTTGACCAATTATGATGGCTCGACCATGACGGGCATTCACGTCACGTACGTCAACAACGGTGATGAGGGCGCGGACTACAACATCTACGACTGGAAGGGCGAAGACGCAAACGGTGCCCAGCAGAACCAGGGCTACTATAGCGAGGGTTCCGATGAGCTGCAGTCGGGCACTCTTGCTGCGGGCGGTTCCGTTTCGGGTAACATTTATTTTGACGGCGACATCAAAAAGGCTCTGTACTTCGCCAACGTGTTTGATAAGTCTGCCACCGCAAGCTGGGTTCTTGCCTAGCGTTATGATGCCGGCAATTTGCAGGGAGGTGAGGCCATATGCCCGATAAAAAGTTGACCGAGGAGTTGCTCAACGAGCTGCTCGACGCGCCAAGCATCGATGGCTATATCAAGGAGCATGACTATTCCGCCCCGTCGCTTTCGGAGTATCTGAAGCAGCTATTGCAAGAAAAGGGGTTGGAGCGTTCGCGCGTCGTGCGCATGGCCGACCTCAACGAGACCTTTGGCTACCAGATCTTTACCGGCGCGCGCCATCCGGGTCGCGACAAGGTACTGCAGATTGCCTTTGCCATGGCGCTGACGCTCAAGGAGACCAACCGAGTCCTGTCGGCCGCCGGTGCCAATGTGCTCAACTGTAAGGATCGTCGCGACGCCATCATCATCTTTTGCATTGATCGAGGCTGCAGCTTGCAAAAGGTTAACGAGGAGCTGTACCGCTTTGGCGAGGAGACGGTGAGCTAGCAGCCGATACCGGGCTGCGTGGGGTTAATTAAACCCGTAAATGTGCGGGGCGCGGATGCCATATGGTGTCCGCGCCCTGCGTTATTATGGACGCTATGGATACTCAGGACCTCACATATGCCGACGACGAATTGGCGGTAGCGCTCGCAGAGCACCTGTCTTCGCTTGCCCGCGATGACAGCTACCGTGTGGACCGTGTACTTAAGTGCTCGCCGGTCGAGACGACCGAACTCGTTTACTTTGAGGGCTCGGGCGGCGGCTCGCTTGGCCCCTTCGTCCGAAAGCGCATCGACGCCTCAGCGCACATCGGTGGGGCCTACGAGCGCCTGTTTTTGGCCCAACGGGCGGGTCGCAGATTTGAGCACCTGCCAAGACTCGTTGATTGCCGCCGTGTGGGCGATGAGCTGAATGTGGTCATGGAGTATGTCGAAGGTGAGACGCTCGAGGCACTCGTAGGCCGGCTGGGCGCCACGCCCGATTACGCGCGCGAGTTGTTTGTCGCCCTCTGCGATGCGGCAGAAGAGCTTCACGCCGGATTTGAGTTAGCGGGGGAGACGCCGGTACCGGTGATTCATCGCGATCTGAAACCGTCGAACATTATTGTTTCGGGGGCACGATATGCGCCCGATGCCGGCATGACGTTTTCGTCCCTGGTGATTATCGATTTGGGAATCGCGCGCGTGTGGCGCGAGGGGGCCGATTCCGATACCGTTAAGTTTGGCACACGCCCCTATGCGCCGCCCGAGCAGTACGGTTTTGGCCAGACGAGTGTTCGTAGCGATGTCTACGCGCTTGGCGCGCTGTTGTTCTTTTGCCTGACTGGGACCGACCCCAAACCGGGGCGGGATATGCGCGAGCAGTGCGAGGCGTGTGACGTCCCCGCCCTGCTCGCCGATGTTATCTGCATGGCGATGGCGCTCGATCCGGCCAAGCGTTTTGCAAGTGCGAAGGCGCTCGGGTATGCCGTGCGCGCGGCGTACGGGCTGTGCCTGCCTGAGTCTGGCTCGATTGGCGCGACGGGGCCTTCAGTGACGCAGGTTGCTCCGCAAACGGCGTCATCTTTCGAGCGGCAGTCCAAGGGCGCCTCGCCGGTGGTTTCTTGTCGCATGAGCCTACTTTCCCGGATTCCGGAGCCCATCGGGCGTATATGGAACGGCTTTATCTATGCGGCGACCTTGCTGCTGCTGGTTGGAAGCCATTTTGCCGTATTCCAACCCACGGGAGCCAACCGCAGCTATCCAGTGTGGTTTTTGGCCCTTGAGTATTTTCTTATGGTTGACGGCATGGTGCTGCTCGTTACGTTTGGCATGCTCGACCGCCGCAGGCTTAGGCGTCGCTTTCCCGTGCTCGATCGTTATCGAGGTCGTGAGTTTGTCACACTGTGGCTCAAAGCGTTGGGAATTATGGTCGCCATCACGATCGTGGTTATTGTCGTCGGCAATGCGACCGGCGTCGTCTCCTAAACAAGAAAGGGCCCCGTGGGGCCCTTTGAGTTGCATTTAGATGCGGTTCATCTGGGAAGCAACCTTGTTGTACCAGTCCTGCCACGTGGGTGGGCAGTACTTTTTGGCCGCTGCCGGAGTAAGGGTGGAGCCGTAGTTGGCGCCCAGGTAGGCAACATGAGCGGAGATGCCCTCGCTCCAGCTGCCAAAGCTGCGCCAACCGCCGCCACGGGCACTCCAGCCCCAGGCGTTGTAGGAATTGGCGCAATAAGCGCCCTTGGTGCTCTCGATGCAGGCGATGGCGGGGGACCAACGGGGGTCGACACCGGTATTCCAAGCGGCGACGGCAAAGTTGTAGCCCTGGCCTGCCATGGGGGAGCCGGCGAGATAATTGTCGATGCGGCTCGTCCACTCATTAATGAACGAATCGTAATCGGAGCTACCGGTATTGGCGTTGTTCACCGTGGTGTCGATGGTGGTGTTGGTGTTGGTGGCCTGGCTGCTGGAATTGCTGCCGCTTACGCCCTCGCCCGAGAGCTTCTCGGCGGCAGCGGCCTTATCGGCCTCAAGCTTGGCAAGCTCGGCGGCATTTTCCTGCTCTGCTTTTGCCTGTGCCTCGCTGCGGAGCTGCTGGGCCTGCGCCAGCGCATCCTCGGCGTTTTTCTGCTCTGCCTCAAGCTGAGACTTGGCTTGCTGGAGCTCGGCCTTGTTCTGCTCGAGTTCGGTTTGCATGTTATTGAGCTCTTCGATCTCGTCGACGCTCGAGCTCGTGATCTGGTTGGTGTATTTGCAGGTCGTGATGAACTCACCCAGGCTCTGCGCGTTGACCAGGAAGCTCACGATGGGATTGGTGCCCTTCTGATACTTGTAC
>USCS01000145.1 GCA_900552875.1 uncultured Collinsella sp.
AGGCCGATCTCGGGATAGCCCTCGCGATGAGCGACGCGCGCCATGGCCAGGTACATACCGACCTCGGAGCACTCGCCCTCAAAGTTGGCGCGCAGGTCGGCAACGATGTCCTCGGAGACGCCCTCCATCTTGGCGACGCCCACGACGTGCTCGGCAGCCCACTCGAGCTGACCCTCCTCCTGCTTCAGGAAGCGAGAACCGGGAACGCCGCACTGGGGGCACTTGAAGTCCTCGGGCAGCTGGTCGCCGTCGAACTCTTCCACATAACCGCAAACGGGGCAAACAAACTTCATGATTCGATCCTTTCGATCGATGGCGATTGTGCGCTCGTCCGGTCCCGTAAGGGCCCTCTCCGGACGTGCGTCTTGACGAGTTCTATTATCCATAAATGCAACCAAATGTGAAGCCTATTAGGAATGATTTTTAATAAAACAATTTTGAGATATGAAGATGTTGATTGATTAACGATTGGCAGGCCGTCTTTGACCGCCGCTGAGTACAATCGGGCGAGCAAATGTTGACCTATCAACAAATGAAGGAGTTTCCTTTATGCATCTAGCCCGTCGTGCCTGGTGCCGAACATATCAGACGGTTTTTCGCATTGCATTGCCGATCCTGCCCTATACCGAGCCGCGCATTTTAGAGCATGCCGAGGATGTGCCCGCGGTGCTTCAAAAGCGCTCGATCCAGAAGGTCCTTATCGTGACGGATCCCGGCATTGCCCGTCTGGGGCTCACGGCACCGCTCGAGACAGCGCTCGCGTCCAAGGGAATTGGCGTTGCGGTCTATGCCAAAACATCAGCGAACCCCACGGTTTCAAACGTGGAAGAAGCGGCGTCCCTGTATCGAGAGAACGCCTGCCAGGCCATTATCGGCTTTGGCGGTGGCTCGGCCATGGACTGCGCCAAGGGCGTGGGCGCACGCATCGCGCAGCCAAACAAGCCCATCAACAAGATGCGAGGGCTGCTGCGGATTCATCGTCGCCTGCCGCTGCTTATCGCCGTTCCCACCACGGCAGGTACGGGAAGTGAGGTCACGCTTGCGGCAGTAATTACCGATGACGAGACACACTACAAGTATCCCATTAACGACTTTGTGCTCATCCCGCGTTTTGCGGTCCACGACCCCGAGTTTACGCGCGGCCTGCCCGCCTCCATTACGGGGCAGACGGGCATGGACGCCCTGACGCATGCCGTCGAGGCCTTTATCGGGCGCAGCACCACGCCCTATACGCGCAAGATGGCGCGACAGGCGGTTCAGCTCATCCACGACAATTTGCTCGAGGCCTATGAGCATGGCGATGACATGCGTGCGCGTCGCAATATGCTTTCGGCGGCGTATAAGGCGGGTGTTGCCTTTACGCGCTCCTATGTTGGATACGTTCATGCCATCGCACACAGCCTGGGCGGGCGTTACGGGATTCCGCACGGCTTGGCCAATGCTATCATCCTGCCGCACATGCTTCGCGCTTATGGTGAAGCTGCTGCTCCTAAGCTCGCTGATCTCGCCCGCATGGCCGGCATCGCGCCGGTTAACGCGCAGGACAGCCTGGCGGCCGAGGCCTTTATCGATTGGGTCGACCGCATGAACGCCGCCTTGGACATTCCCAAATATGTGGCGGGCATTCGCCGCTCTGACATTCCGCAGATGGCAGCACATGCCGATGCCGAGGCCAATCCGCTGTACCCCGTTCCGCTTTTGATGGACCGTTTGGAGCTCGAGCGTATGTACGAAGTCGTCGCGGGTGGTATGTTTGAGGACGAGAACTAGGAGGGCCCATGAACACCGAGGAAATCGCGCGCATCGTCGGCGATCAGCGCACCTACTTTAAGACGCACGCTACGTTTGATGTCGATGCTCGACGTCGCACGCTCGTGAGTTTACGCGATACGGTACGGGCGCACGAGGCCGATATTGCCCATGCGCTCAAGACCGATTTGGGTAAGTCGCATGACGAGGCGTATATGTGCGAGATCGGCACGTCGCTTTCCGAGATTCGCCATCAGATTGCGCATGTGGCTCGATGGAGTCGTCCGCGTCTGCGTCCGTGTGACCTCGCCAACGCCGTGAGTGTGTGCAAAACGCAGGCCGTGCCCTATGGCGTCACGCTCATCATGGCTCCGTGGAACTATCCGTTTTTGCTGACGCTCGAGCCACTCGCCGGCGCCCTTGCCGCGGGCAATACTGTGGTCATCAAGCCGAGTGCCTATGCTCCGGCATCGAGCGCAGTGCTCAAACAGATCTGTGAAGAGGCGTTTGATCCGCGCCTGGTGACGGTTGTCGAGGGCGGGCGGGTCGAAAACGAAGCGCTACTCGATGAGTGCTGGGACAAGATCTTCTTTACCGGTAGCGTTCCGGTCGGCAAGCTCGTCATGGGGCGCGCAAGTAAAAACCTTACGCCCGTGACGCTTGAGCTGGGCGGAAAGAGTCCCTGCATCGTGGATGCGACGGCAAACTTGAAGGTTGCGGCACGGCGTATCGCCTTTGGTAAATGGCTCAACGTGGGGCAGACCTGCGTGGCGCCCGACTACCTGCTGGTCGATACGAGCGTGCACGACGAGCTGCTGGGCCTCATCAAGGGGGAGGTCCGCCGTATGTTTGGCGAGCATCCGATCGATAACGAGGACTACGGACATATCGTCAACGCCAAGCATTTTGCGCGCGTGCGTGGGCTGATCGACCCCGATAAGGTTGTGCTGGGAGGCACGGCGCGCGAGTCGTCGCTCAAAATTGAGCCGACGATCCTAGACGGCGTGACCCCCGATGACGCCGTGATGCAGGAGGAGATTTTCGGCCCCATCTTGCCGGTGCTGACGTTTGAGAGCTTAGACGAGGCCGAAGCGTTTATTACGGATCGTCCGACGCCGCTGGCCCTGTATATCTTTAGCCAGGATCGCGCGGCTCAGCAGCGCTTTGTGCGCTACGTGCCCTTTGGCGGCGGCTCTGTTAATGACACCATTATGCATTTGGCTACGAGTCATATGGGCTTTGGCGGCATGGGAGCGAGCGGTATGGGGCAGTACCATGGACGCGAGAGCTTCGATACGTTTAGCCACAAGAAGAGCATCGTGAACAAGGCGACGTGGCTGGACGTGCCATTTCGCTATGCTCCTTACGCAAGCTGGAAGCACAAGTTCGTGCGCATGTTTGTGCATTAGAAAAGGGTGCGGGCAATACGAACAGATGTTCCTATTGCCCGCATTTTGCGTTAGACTACTGCTATGGAGCACGGATGGGCCAACTCCCTTTAGAAGGGATTTGGTATGAACGTAAGCGATGTTATTTCGTTATTGGCGTTGTTGATCGCGGCTATCGAACTCGGCCTGTTTATCGGCCGAATGAAATAGCCGCCCCCGCGTAAGCGAAGACGGCCACTTCTCACGATGAAAACGTGTATCGGAGTTGGCAAGACCCGCAGCCACGGGTGCCATCCGTATCCCTATCTTAGCTGTAAGCGTTCCGCCGCGCAAGCGTTGCGGCAAGCGATTGAAAGACGCGGACGGGATGAATTTGTGTCCGCACGGGCCCGTAGACTTCTCAACTATGTTGTGGATGCTCGCTAATCGGTAATGGAGGCGCACGTGTTTGATGACGATGGCCTGTTCGATCTGACAGACGATCCGTTTGAGTGGGATGTGCTACTCGATGACGATGAGTTGGAGCAGGACCGTAAGAAGCGGCAGGGCAAGAAGGCGCGGGATGACGCTTCGAAAAAGCAGGACAAGCGTCGCCGAGGTCTGTTCGGCGGGCTCTTTGGGTGACTGTCTCATCGCCGCGTCTGTATACTAAACAGGTCTTATACGCGCTGCGAAATGAGGGCATAGACGATGATGTGGTTTACCGCCGATCTGCACCTGGGCGATACGAATATCTTGCACGACATGGATCGACCGTTTGATTCGGTCGAGGAGATGAACCGCAAGGTCATCGATGCCATCAATGAGTGCGTGGCTGTGGACGACCGCCTCTATATCCTGGGAGACTTTGCGTATCGTTTGCCCATGGCGGAGGCAGCGCGCCTGCGCGAGCGCATCGAATGCCAGAACGTGACGCTCATCCGTGGTAACCATGATGGCGATTGGGGAGATCCGGACGCGCCGCACATTTGGGATGAGGTGCGCGATTATCTGGAGGTCGCCCCCGGTTACGCTAAGGGCCATCGCCTGGTAATGAGCCATTACCCCATGCTCAGCTGGAATGGCAAGGCGCGCGGCGCCATCATGCTGCACGGGCACATTCACAGCAGGGGAGACCGCACCAACGCGCGCAATCGCGATCGCGAGCGCCCTATCTTTCGCTACGACGTTGGCCTCGATGCCAACAACTACAAGCCCGTTAGCCGCGACCAGATTCTCGGCTTCTTTGGACTGTAGCCCTCAAACCACCACAAAGGGGACAGGCACCTTTGTGGTGGTCCTTGCATAGATTGGAGTCGCTATGAAGCAATTGCTCATTCGTGCCGACGATATCGGTTATTCGTATGCCGTTAACCTGGGGATTGCCCGCAGCATCAATGAGGGTCTGGTGCGCTCGGCGGGCTTGATGCCCAATATGCCCGAGGCCGAGCGTGGCTGGTCGCTCGTGGCGG
>USCS01000146.1 GCA_900552875.1 uncultured Collinsella sp.
CCCCGCCAGTACGCCGCCGCACACCGCGGCAAGCGCCAGCCCGCCCAAGATTCGCGCACCCGAGCCTGCCAGAATCGCCCATGTGCCGGCATCGCATACCAGTCGCAGCAACGCCACCACGACGGCGCCCGGCCCCGGCAAAATCAACGGCTGCGCCACGAAACCCGCCATCAGCACCCACACGGCAAGCCAAAAGGCGGCAACGGCACCTGCTGCCGCCACCGCCTTCATACGCTCTGTCATTTGTCGAGCAAACGCACGCACGGGCTACTCCATGCAGTAGAAATCGTCAGCCGGGAGCTTGCCGCCCACGGCGCTCGCGTCCGCATCGGCCAGCACCTGCAGGTACCCACCGAGCGCCGCCTTCATATCCCTCCCCGTCTGGCACACGAGCATGCACCCGGGAATCGCCTTTTCGGCAATCGCGGCGTTATCCACGATACCCGCATCGACCACGGCCTGAGCCCAGTCCGCCGGCGCCGCGTTCACGGCCTCAACGCTCGCAGCATGGCAGCTCAGGAATTCCGCCACGGCCTCGGGATGCTCCTCGGCAAAGGCACGGCGCACCACGGTCACGCCCGTCAGCAGGCGCGAACCCGTGTCACCTGCCAGCTCATCCCACACATCGGTCAGACTTACCGGAGCCGACAGCTTGCCTTCGCTCTTTGCGATGGCAGCGGTCTTGAACGGCTCCGGCAGCACGCCCACGGCAGACGGATCGGCAAGCAACGCCGACAGCACCTCGGTGGGCTCGCTCTTAAACTCGAGCGTAACCTGGCCGGTCAGGCCCGCGCGCTCCAACAGGTAGTTCATGACGTACTCCGGCGTGGTGCCCTTGCCCGTCATATAGACAGTATGGCCCGCCAGATCGCCAAACGAGGCCACACTCGCGTCGCCCGTCACAACGTTCAGCACGCCCAGCGTGTTGATGTCGATGACCTGCACCGCACCCTCAGTCTTGTTGTAGAGCACGCTCGCCACGTTGGCGGGCACCAGGGCGATATCGATATCGCCCTGAATGACCTTGGGCACAATCTCGTCGGCGGCAGTGTTGATCGCAAAGTCGAACTCATTGTCCGTGGCACCGTCGGCCGCCTGGTCCATAAACTGCACCAGGCCAATCGACGTCGGCCCCTTGAGCGAGGCGACGTGTACCTCGACCGGCTCTGCGGCAGCACCGGCGCCGTCCGTGGCAGCCGAGCCCGCGGCGGACCCGACACCGGCAGCCCCGCCGCCACAGCCCGCGAGCGCAAGCGACAGGGTGCCCATGGCGAGCGCCGAGGCAAACCCCCGGCGCGACATCTCAACATCAAACGCGCGCATCGCTAGCACGTCCCCTCGTTAGGCATCGTCCATGCGTGATGATCGGTATGCAGCAATTCCTCGGCCAGCGGCGAGAGCGGCGCACCCAAGAACTCGCTATAGCACGCCTGGACATCGGGATTCTCATGCGAGAAGCGAATCTCGGCGTTCGCATCGAGGCCCCAGAGCACCTGGCCGCGCTCGGCCGCCAGCTCGCAGCCGTCGTGGATGGGCTGACCGCCGCCACCGACGCAGCCGCCCGGGCATGCCATAACCTCAACGAAGTCATAGCTCACACGGCCGTCGCGAATCGCGTCGAGCAGGCGGGCAGCGTTGCCCAGCCCGTGCGCCACGGCAACACGCACCTTAGTGCCATCGATATCGGCGACGGCTTCCTTCCAGCCGTCGAGTCCACGCACGTCGGTAAAGAAATCCGCATCGGGGTTCTTGCCCGTCACCAGGTAGTAAGCCGAGCGCACAGCAGCCTCCATCACACCGCCCGTGGCGCCAAAGATCACACCCGCGCCCGTGCCAAAGCCCAGCGGCGTGTCGAGCGGCTCCTCGACCAGCGTGTCCACGCCCACGTGGCTCGCGCGGATCATGCGCACCATCTCGCGCACCGTCAGCGCAACATCTACGTCAGGCGCGCCGCCCTCGCCCACCATGCTCGGCAGCGCGCACTCGGCCTTCTTGGCCGTGCACGGCATCACGGACACCACGAACAGGCGCTCTGGCTCCACGCTCAGCGCCTTGGCGTAGTAGGTCTTGGCAATAGCGCCGAACATCTGCTGCGGCGACTTGGACGTGGACAGGCTGTCGACAAACTCGGGGTAACGTGCCTTCACAAAGCGCACCCAGCCCGGGCAGCAGCTCGTAAACATGGGCCAGCCGCGGCTGTCGCCCTCACCCTTAGCGGCGGCGCCCAGGCGCTCGAGCAGCTCGGAGCCCTCCTCCATAATGGTGAGGTCGGCCGAGAAATCGGTATCGAACACGTACTCAAAGCCCACGCGGCGCAGCGCGCAAGCCAGACGCTCGACGGTTGCCTCCTCGCGCGGAATGCCGAGTTCTTCGCCCCAGGCGCTGCGAACGGCAGGCGCGATCTGCACCAGCACGATCTTGTCGGGATTAGCGAGCGCGTCAAACACGGTCTCGGTGTCGTCGCGCTCGCGCAGCGCGCCCGTCGGGCAATGCGTGATGCACTGGCCGCACGCGACGCAATCGGTCTTGCCGATCGGCACGCGCCCGCGGGTGCCCACGGCGGTATGCGTGGCGCGGTTGGTCAGGTCCCAAATCCCTAGGCCCTGCACGCTCTCGCACACCTTGATGCAGCGCATGCATTTAATGCACTTGTCGTTTTCGCGGATGACGGGAAAATCGAAATCCCAGCCCTCGCCCGCCAAATGCCTTTGATACGGCAGATAGAAAACGCCCAGGTCGTTGGCGATGGTCTGCAGGTTGCAGTTACCGCTGCGCACGCAGCTCGTGCACTGCGAATCGTGCTGGGACAGCAGCAGCTGTACGTTGGTGCGACGGGCCTCGCGGGCCTTGGGGCTGTTGGTATGGACCACCATGCCGTCGAGCACGTAGTTGTTGCAGGCGGCAACCAGCTGGTCGCAGCCCTCAACCTCGACCACGCACACGCGGCAGCCACCGATCTCGTTTAGATCGCGCAGGTAGCACAGGGTGGGAATCTGAATGCCGACGGACTTGGCCGCATCCAGGATCGTGGTGTGCTCGGGAACCACGACCTCGCACTTATCGATAGTGAGCTTGACCATGTTATGCGCTCCGTTTTCGGTGTTGTCGATGACGGTGGTTTTGTTGGGCTCTACCATTCCAGGTTCCTCCCTCCGCGGAACGCGCCAAAGCCAAAGTGGTCGCAGCGCAGGCAGCGGCTCGCCTCCTGGCGCGCCTCCTCCTCGGTAAGGCCCTGCTCGACCAGATTCCAATCGTGAATGCGCTCGCCGGCCTCGCGCTCGCCCAGCTCGCAGCGGCCGCACTCGTGCTTGCCCTTAAACTGGACGGTCGGCAGCTCCACGTCGAGCTTGATCTTGTGGTCGAAGCCCAGATAGCGGTCGATGTTTGCCGAAGCCACGCGGCCGGCATTGATGGCGCGGATGACGGTAGCGGGGCCGGTCTGGCAGTCGCCGCCGCTAAAGAGGCCATCGAAGTTGGGCACGGCGCCATCCGAATCGGTGACGACGCAGCCCCACTTGCAGGCAATGCCCATCTCCTCAAACGGCTTGGAATCGATGTCCTGGCCAATGGCCACAAACACGCGCTCGCAGGGGATGACGTGCTCGGGCGTGGCGGCGGCACGCGGAGCCGGACGACCGCGGCGGGGCTCGCCGATAATCTGCGGCTGCACGCGCAGGCCGTTCACGCGACCGTCCTCGCCCGTCTCGATGGCGAGCGGGGCTGTCAGCTCCAGCACTTCGCAGCCCTCGGCCTGGGCACCGGCGATCTCGGCATCCTGGGCCGTCATATCGCAGATGCGACGGCGGTAGACGATGCTTACCTTTTCGGCACCGCAGCGCACGGCAGAGCGTGCCACGTCCATGGCAACGTTGCCGCCGCCGATGACGCACACGCGCTGGCCGCTCAGGTCGGGCAGCTCGTCATCGCCGATGGCACGCAGCATCTTGACGGCCGACTCAACGCCGGGCGCCTCTTCGCCCGGAAGGCCGAGCTTCTTGTCGCTGTGGGCACCGATGGCTAGGTAGACGGCATCGAACTCGTCGCGTAGACGGGCGAGCTCCTCGCCGTTCACGGAGTGGTCGAGTTCCACATCGATGCCGGCGCTCATAATCCAGTCGATCTCGGCCTGCAGGCGCTCGCGTGGCAGACGATAGCTGGGGATTCCGTAGCGCAGCATGCCACCCAGGTGGTGGCGCTGCTCAAAAATGGTCACCTTGTGGCCCATCACGGCCAGGTAGTAGGCGCAAGAAAGACCGGCCGGGCCGCCGCCGATCACGGCGACGCGCTTACCAGTGTTGTCCACTACATGTGGCTTGTGGTCGTTGAGGTCGCTATGCTCAACGGCAAACCGCTTGAGGGCAAGGATGTTCATGGGGTCGTCGACCATGCCGCGGCGGCAGTGCATCTCGCAGGGATGCTCGCACACCAAGCCGCAGACGAGCGGCAGCGGATTGTTCTTGCGGATGACCTTGACGGCATCGGCATAGCGGCCGGCTTCAACGAGCGAAATGTACCCGGGAATGTCGACGTGCGCCGGGCAGCCTGAGACG
>USCS01000147.1 GCA_900552875.1 uncultured Collinsella sp.
GGAAGCCATGCCACCCTCCTGGTCGGAGCCGCCGCGGCCGTAGATGATCTCGTCGGTCTCGTAGCCCTCGTAGGGATCGGCATCCCAGTTCTCGATGTTGCCGATGCCGACGGTGTCGATGTGGGAGTCGATGGCGATGATCTTGTCGCCCTCGCCCATAAAGCCCATGACGTTGCCCAGGCCGTCGACCTTGACCTCGTCATAGCCAAGGCTCTCCATCTCGGCCTTGATGCAAGCGACAACCTCACCCTCCTCGCAGGACTCAGAGGGATGGGAGATCATAGCGCGCAGAAAGCGAGTCATATCAGCACGATGGGACTCAGCAGCAGCCTTGATTGCGTCGAAATCGAGTTCTTTAGCCATTGTTCATAACCTTTCAAACGAAGGAATCTACCTGTGAGGTGGCGGAGCGATACCTATTTACTCCGCCCCAACGATTAGCAAGTGGGATATTCGCCTTCCCAAACAATGCGGCGATACTGGTCGGGATCCGTATCGCCCTCGGTGGAGAAGCAGAGCACAGAGCTCGTCTTGTCCAGGCCGATGAGTTCCTTGAGCTCGGCGTACTCGGGATCGAGCATGAGGGTCTCGACCAGGCCGGTGGTCACAGCGCCGGACTCGCCGGAGATGACGCGCGGGTCGCCCTTCTCGGGAGCGCCCAGGGTGCGCATGCCGCGAGCGGTGACCCAGTCGGGGCAGGACACGAAGGCGGTGGCGTGGTTGCGCAGGATATCCCAGGAGATGGTGTTGGGCTCGCCGCAGGCCAGGCCGGCCATGATGGTCTGGAGGTCGCCGTCCACGATGCGGGGGGAGCCGTCGCCGGCCAGGGCGCCCCGGTAGAGGCAGTCGGCCGCCTGGGCCTCCATGATGATGAACTTGGGCGGGTCGTTGGGGAACAGGTTGGTGAAGTAGCCCACCACGGCGCCGGCGAGCGAACCCACGCCAGCCTGGACAAACACGTGCGTCGGGCGGTTGATAGCCATCTCGCGCAGCTGCTCGGCAGCCTCGGAAGCCATGGTGCCGTAACCCTCCATGATCCAGGACGGGATCTTCTCGTAGCCCTCCCAGGCGGTGTCCTGAACGATGACGCCGCGCTCGCAGGCGTCGGCCTCGGCGGCGGCCATGCGCACGCACTCGTCGTAGTTGACCTCTTCGATGGTCACCGTGGCGCCCTCGGCGGCGATGTTATCAAAGCGGGGCTTGGTGGAACCTTTGGGCATGTGCACGACGGCCTTCTGGCCCAGCTTGTTGGCAGCCCATGCCACGCCGCGGCCATGGTTGCCGTCGGTGGCGGTAAAGAAGGTGGCCTGGCCAAAGTCCTTGGCAAGTTGATCGGAGGTCAGGTAATCGAAGGTGCACTCGGCAACGTCCTTGCCGGTCTCGTCGGCAATGTAGTTGGCCATGGCAAACGAACCGCCCAGAACCTTAAAGGCGTTGAGGCCAAAGCGATAGCTCTCGTCCTTAACGCACAGGTTGGACAGGCCCAGGCGCGCAGCCTGGCCGTCCAGGCGGGCAAGCGGAGTGACGGTATATTGGGGGAACGACTGGTGGAAGGCGCGGGCCTTCTTCACGTGGTCGAGGCTCATGATTCCCAAGTGCTTGTCATCGCTCTTGGGCATCGTGTTGCTCGCCCACTGGATCTTATCGGCCATACGGTGAACTCCTTAAGTCCTCTCTTGCCGGCCCCCGCATACGCGTTTCAGCCCATTCCCATTCATGCGACTGAACTTTTATGTGGATGCCAAACAAAAAGTTTGTTAGTAATGTTCTATCACACTTTTTGATTGGTATACCTAACGAATTGTTTGTTGCCGCAATCGGTACTTTTTCGCCGCCGAACGGTCATGAATTGCCTTGTTGATGGATTTGTTTGCGGTCATGTGTGGTTTATGGCACAGTGAGCCCAAACTAATTTTTAGGAAGGCACCTATGACCCCCGCACAGATTGAGTTTTATAAGCGCCTTGCACACGGCCTGGCGCTCCAATTTGGCCCCAACTGCGAAATCGTCGTCCACGATCTGGAGACCGATGACGTGGACCACTCCATCGTAGTGATTGAAAACGGCCACGTCAGCGGGCGCAAACTGGGTGACGGCCCCAGCCATATCGTGTTTGAGTCCATGCACGAGGGCGCCACCGATGTACACGACCGCGAGCCGTACCTCACTAAAACCACCGACGGTAAGCTGCTCAAATCGTCGACGATCTTTATCCGCAACGACGAGGGCAAGCCCGTCGGCATTTTGGGCATCAACTTTGACATTACGCTTATGAAGGCTTTTGAGCGTTCGCTCGACGCCTTTACCGGCACCGGCGGCTCGGGCTATACCGAGCCCGAGCCCATTACCAAGAACATCGGCGACCTGCTCGAGGACCTGCTGCACGAGTGCGAGCAGTTTGTGGGCAAGCCCGCGGCACTCATGACCAAAGACGAGCGCATTCGTGCCATTGGCTACCTCGACCGTCGCGGCGCCTTCCTCATTTCCAAGTCGAGCGAGCGCGCCTGCGAGTTCTTTGGCATCTCCAAGTACAGCTTCTATAGCTACCTCAATGAGGCCAAGGCTGCTGCCGGCGACAAGTAGGCACTCGCCTGGATTGCCCCTCCCCTTTTGGGCGCGAGTTCTGGAAAGCACGAATCCAAGACCGAGCCGCTTGGGAAGTTCCATATAATCGATGTCATTAGTATTTCGAAAGGATGGAACAGAATGGCGTTGAGCAAGGCATCATGCACCGGTCGCGGATTGATTCCGGCAATTGGTGGACATGTGCACCGCATGTTCGATGAGGGTGAAGACGACCTGTTTTCGCTAAGCCTTGACGACGTGATGGATGATCGCCCGTGGACCGCCGACGAACTCATGGGCGGCGGGGCTCGCCCGTCAAGCCCCAATCCCGCACTTGCGCCTAAGTCCGCACCTGCGCCGACTCCTGCGCAGTCGCCTGTTTCGACGCCCGCGCCTACGCCCGCACCCACTTCGGCGCCCACGACCGCTCCCCGCCCCGCAAGCGACCCGTCCGAGACGGCGGCATTTCTCGCTGCAGCGACGCAGGGCAAATCGGCCGACAGCACCGTTATGTATAACGCCCAGCAGTTGCCCGTTCCTGCGGCGCGCAAGCCTCCGGTCACAAGGCTCGATGAGCCCGTTGCCCATCAGGTTACCCACGATTCCTGGGCTGCAGCCGATCTGGATGAGACCTCTACCGGCATGCCGGCGCTCGATGTTCCAGTTAACCCGCTTTTTGCCGCCAACACGAGCGCCGCGGACTATGAGGGCGGTGCGGCATATTCCGATTATTCCGATGGCTATGCTGGCAACGGTCGCATCGAGACCGAGGATTATGGCACCGCATCGAGCGATTATCTCAACGATCCGTACGCTGCCACGCCCGCACCGGAATATGACCCGGAGGCCGCGTCCGCGCCGGCGTATACCAAAAGCATGGGCGAAGAGCGCTTCGCCGATTATTACGCCGAGGAAAAGGCGCTGCGTTTCTCGGAATTTCCGCAGGCAGTCAAGGTTGCCTTTATCGCCATTATCATTGCCCTGCTCGGTGTCATTGCGTTTGAGGGATTCCAGCTGTTCCGCGGCCCCACCCAAGCGGAGTCGGAGACCCAGCAAAAAGAGGACGATAACCAGTACCTGGACATCAACACCCTCAAGGGCGACCCCAACGACGGAGACGACGAGTAGCGAGAGCTGAAGGCGGCCGCAGGATCCCGCATCCAGCACCGGCTTCTAAGTGCTGTTTTGTCATCCAGCTACACTTTTCCGGATAATTTGCCTATTGAATTTGACACTTTTCCGAAGTTTTAAGGTGCCTATTTCAACACTTTTCCGGATGAAAGCCGAATAATCACTTGGGAACCAACGCCGTTCACGCGTCATTTCGCAGGCGGCGCTTGATTTCTGTCCGCACACGTTGATAGACTTCCTCTTGCCCGCAAGGAGCGGGCGCGTTTTATCCAGAGTCGGGGTAGAGAGTTGGCTCCACGATCCCGACGCCAACCGGCCAAGAGGCACGGTGGCCCTGCCAACATCGATGAAAGGAATCCGTATGGACAATTTCTCTGTGCGCAGTAAGCGCAACTTCCACAACCTGGCAGCCAAGCCAAAACGAATGCATCTTCTGGACGAGCCGAACGGCTACGCCTCGGCCATGGTCAAGAGCAGCCTCTCCCACCAGATGCGCTTTATGGTACAGAAGCTCGAGGAAAAGCTCTGTGCTGCTGGCAATCCGCATGTGCTGCAGATTAAGCTGCTCGGAGACGACTCGCGTGAGCCGTCTAGCTGGAAGCTTTTTGCCGACGGTGAGTGCATCGCGGACGGCTCGGGTGACTTTGCCCGCGAATGCTTCTGCGAGGGAGCTGAGGTGTTTCTGGACCTGTGCCGCGACGCCGTACGCACAGCTGAGCTGCGCCAGTGGAGTCAGAGGGAGTACGAGCTGTTGAGTGCGGCCCGCGGGATTGCGGGGGGGGTGTAGGAGCAGAAGCCTCATGACGGT
>USCS01000148.1 GCA_900552875.1 uncultured Collinsella sp.
CCACGCGTCGGGTTTGGGTTGGGTCTACCTGCGCGCCTTGCCTTGGTTGGCCACGGCGTCGATCTTGGCGGCGATGGTCGCCGGGTCGCCGATGTAGCGCTTGTCGAGGACGTTGAAATCGGCATCGAAGGTGTAGACGAGCGGCACGCCGGTGGGGATGTTGACCTTGAGGATCTCCTCGGGCGTGAGGTGCTCGAACTTCATGACGAGAGAGCGCAGGGAGTTGCCGTGTGCGGCGATGAGTACGCGCTTGCCGGCGAGCATCTGGGGGCGAATCTCGTCTTCGAAATAAGGCCAGGCGCGGGCTATCGTGTCCTTGAGGCACTCGGTGTAGGGCAACTGGTCGGGCGCGACGTCGCGGTATTGCTCCTGGGTGTGGGGGTCGCGCGCGTCGTTCGGCTCGAGTGCCGGCGGGCAGATATCGAAGGAGCGGCGCCAGATGAGCACCTGTTCGTCGCCGTGCTCCGCCGCGGCATCGGCCTTGTTGAGACCCTGCAGCGCGCCGTAGTGGCGCTCGTTGAGCTTCCAGGATTTGATGACGGGCAGCCACTCGCGATCCATTTGGCCGAGCACGATGTTGAGGGTGTGGATCGCGCGCTTGAGGCGCGAAGTGTAGCAGACGTCAAAGTCGAAACCGGCTTCTTTGAGGGCTCGACCGCCTGCGGCGGCTTCTTCGCGGCCCGTGTCGGTGAGCTCTACGTCGGTCCAGCCGGTGAACAGGTTGAGTCTGTTCCACTCCGACTCTCCGTGGCGGATAAGGACGAGTTGGATCGTCTGCCGGTCTGTCTGGTTTGCCATAGGGGCCTCCTTAATGTGGCACGGCATGCGTGCCGTTTGTTTGACGCCGCAAAGGATACCCGTTTTAGGCTAAAAAGTTAACCATGACTAACAAAATTGTTGTATTTGAATAGGATGCTGAAGGGGGGCTGCCGAAATGTCTCAATCTGTAACTACTAGGGATGGAAATTGGGCCTAGGTGTTACAGATCGAGACAAACCAAAACCGTCCCGCAGAAAATCTCAATCTGTAACATCTAGGCGCCAAAATCGGTTCCTCCTGTTACAGATTGAGATGTTTGAAGCGGTGAGCTTACAAGCCGAACTTGGGCGCCTTGTTGCCGCCCTTGAGGTCTGCGGTGTCGAGTCGCATCATGCAAAAGTCTGCGTGGCCCTCGTTTCCAGAATAATTCAAAGGGGTTGGATGCATATGTGCCGGCTGTCCCTGCACTAAAACGTGTGCGTCAGCCTCCAAAGATGTCAAATTTCGACGTGTTTGGAGGCTGATGTACACGTTTGATAGCAAGACGTTGATGGGTTACGTGCGTTACGCGATTGTTTCGAAACGGGCGGGAAACACAACGGGCCGGCGATGCTCCTAGTATGCCTATTCAACTGACTGTCTAATATCTAGGGGAGGATCGCGATGCAGGCAGATTCCGCTCAGCAGCAGGGCCTTTATCGCCCCGAATTCGACCACGATGCATGTGGCATCGGCGCGCTTGCCGATATCAACGGCGAGCGCCATCACCAGATTCTGGACGACGCGCTGTCTATTCTGGTCAACTTGGAGCACCGCGGCGGTACGGGGCTCGAGAAGAACACCGGCGACGGCGCCGGCATCCTGTTTCAGGTTCCGCATCACTTTTTCCGTAAAGAGGCTCAAAAGTGCGGCCAGATTCTGCCGGCAGAGGGCGACTATGGTGTGGCCATGCTGTTCTTCCCGCAGGACGACAAGGGCGTAGAGGATGCCCGCCGCGTGTTTGAGGAGGGCTGCGCCGAGGCCGGCGTGCCGCTGCTCTTTTGGCGCGAGGTGCCCGTCGACCCGCACGACCTGGGCGAGACGGCCCGCGCCTGCATGCCCACAATCTTGCAGGCCTTCCTGGGCCGCCCCGACGACACGCCCGCCGGCGACGCCTTCGAGCGCCGCCTGTATGTGTGCCGCCGCACCATCGAGAAGAAGGCCGACGCCGAGTTCGCCTTGCGCGACAAGATCTTCTACGTCTGCTCCATGAGCTCGCGCACCATCGTGTACAAGGGCATGCTGGTCGCCACGCAGATGCGCCGCTTCTTCATCGATCTCAACGACGCCGCCGTCAAAACGGCCGTGGCGCTCGTCCACTCGCGCTACTCCACCAACACCACGCCCAGCTGGGAGCGTGCGCACCCCAACCGTTTTATCATTCACAACGGCGAGATCAACACCCTCAAGGGCAACGTCAACTGGATCCGTGCCCGCGAACCCAACCTGTACAGCCCCGTGCTGCAGCACGATCTTGAGCGCGTGATGCCCATCATCAACCGCGAGGGTTCCGACTCCGCGATTTTGGACAATGTACTCGAGTTTTTGGTCATGAACGGTCGTCCGCTCACGCGCGCCGCATCCATGCTGCTGCCCGAGCCGTGGGACCATAACGACAGCCTGAGCGAGGAGCGCCGCGCCTACGACGCCTATCAGTCCATGCTCATGGAGCCGTGGGACGGTCCTGCCGCCATCGCCTTTACCGACGGCCGTACCCTGGGTGCTGCCCTCGACCGCAACGGCCTGCGCCCGGCCCGCTACTACGTGACGCGTGACGGCCGCTTTATGCTGGCGAGCGAGGTGGGCACCATCGAGGTGCGCCCCGAGAACATCCTGACGAGCGGCTGCCTGGGACCGGGCCAGATGCTCGAGGTCGACTTTGCCCGCGGTCGCGTCATCTACAACGATGAGCTGCGCGCCCGTTACGCCAAGGAAAAGCCCTACCGCGACTGGATTGCCGAGGAGACGCTAACCGTTGACGCGCTCGATGAGCCCGTTGCGGCAACGCCCGCCGAGGACGCCGAGGTGCCCGCCGCCGTGCGCATGGCTAAGCTCGGGTATCATTGGGATGATGTTGACGAGGTCGTGCGCCCCATGGCCCAGCAGGGCAAGGCCCCGCTCGCCTCGATGGGTATCGATGCGCCGCTGGCCTGCCTGTCCAAGAAGACGCGCTCGTTCTTTGACTACTTCTATCAGTTGTTCGCCCAGGTCACGAACCCGCCGATCGACGCCCTGCGCGAGCATATGGTGACTTCGACCACGCTCTACCTGGGCAACCACGGCAACTTGCTCGAGGACTCCCGTACGGCCTGCCAGCTGGTGCGCCTGGAGCGCCCGCTGCTGAGCGAGGAGGAGTTCGACCGCATTTGCGCGATTGACCGTGTTGGCTTTAAGACCCGCCGGTTCCGTGCCGTGTACCGCCGCGACGCGGGTGAGGGCGCGCTGCAGACTGCGCTCAAGCAGCTTGCGGAGGACGTTGAGGCTGCGGTCCGCGACGGCGTGAACATCGTGGTGCTGAGCGACCGCGCTGCCGCAGGCGAGGTGCCCGTGCCGTCGCTGCTTGCCGTGGGCTGCGTGCACAACCACCTGATCCGCGCCGGCGTGCGTACCTTTGCCGATATCGTGGTGGAGTGCGGCGATGCCGTGTCCCCGCACGACTTTGCGGCACTGGTGGGCTACTCCGCGAGCGGCATCTATCCGTACAACGCACATGCGTGCATCCGCAATCTGGCGGCACGCGGCGACCTGGACGTGACGGCCGAGCAGGGTATCGCCAACTACAACAAGGCTGCGACAGCGGGCATCGTCTCCATCATGTCCAAGATGGGCATCTCCACGGTGCAGAGCTACCATTCGGCGCAGATCTTCGAGGCCGTGGGCTTTACGCCGGAGTTCGTCAACGCGTACTTCGCCGGCACGGTGAGCCGTGTGGGCGGTATGGGTGTCGAGGACGTCGAGCGCGAGCAAAACGAGCGCTACGACGCCGCGCTCGCTATCCTTAAGAGCCCGGCTCCCGATCAGCTGCCCACACTGGGCCTGACCAAGTGGCGCCCGCTCGGCGGCGAGGATCACCTGATCGATCCGCAGACTGTCTACTTGCTGCAGACCGCCTGCCGTGAGGACAGCTACGACACCTTTAAGGAGTACAGCGACCGCCTGCACCGCACCGGCCGTGCCGTGCGCCTGCGCGACTTGCTCGACTTTGATGCCAGCGGCCGCACCCCGGTTTCGCTCGACGAGGTGGAGCCTGCGTTCAACATCGTCCGCCGCTTTAACACCGGCGCCATGTGGTATGGCTCCATCAGCAAAGAGGCGCACGAGTGCATGGCTATCGCCATGAACCGGCTGCATGGCCGTTCCAACTCGGGCGAGGGCGGCGAGGATCCGCGTCGCGAGACCCCGCTGGCCAACGGCGACTCCAAGAACTCCGCGATCAAGCAGGTGGCAAGTGCGCGCTTTGGCGTGACGAGCCGCTATCTTTGCAGCGCCTTCGAGATTCAGATTAAGATGGCCCAGGGCGCCAAGCCCGGCGAGGGCGGCCACCTACCCGGCAAGAAGGTCTACCCCTGGATCGCCGAGGTCCGTCAGTCCACGCCCGGCATCGGCCTGATCTCGCCTCCGCCGCACCACGACATCTACTCCATCGAGGACCTGGCAGAGCTGATCTTTGACCTTAAGAACG
>USCS01000149.1 GCA_900552875.1 uncultured Collinsella sp.
GACCCGCGGCAGCGACCAGCACCGCCTCGCGCTTGCAGGCCCCTGCGATCTTGCGCGCATCCGCCCGATCCAAACCCGTCGCGACAAATACACTCAGGGCGCACAGGCAAGCCGCAACTGCAACTGGGGCGCTCATAGCTCCACCCTCATAATGCGCCGGATAACCACCAGGGCAACGGCGTTGAGGGCAAGACCCAGCACCACAGCGCCCGCGCCGGCAGGCGTCGCAAGACCGCGACGAAAATCTGCCGAAAGCAGCGCCAACACCGCGCACATGCCCGCCGGCATCGCCGCGACCATATGCGCAGACATGCGAGCCTGCGACGTCTTAACATCCAGGCGGCGCTTGAGCTCAATGCGCTCCCCCACCATGCTCGACGCCTCGGACAGTAAGTCGGCAAGCGGAGCGCCAGTGCGCTGTGACACCTTAAGCGCCAAGGTCACAAGCGAAAGACCGGGGGCGTCGATGCGCACGAGCAAGTCATCGAGCGCGTCGGTCGCCGAGATACCGCAATCGATCGCCGCCGCCACCCGCAAAAAATCGGTATGCACCGGTTCTTGCGCATGAGCGCCCACAAAGCGCATGCCCTGGGCCAACGAATGTCCCGAGGCAAGCGACATGGAAAGTGCGGTAAACGCCTCGGGCATGGCCTCTTCTGCATCGTGTTGCTCGCGCCGGCTCTCAAAGCCATCCCGAGCGGCGCCAGCGGCAATCGGAGCAACAAGTCCCAAGGCAAACCCGAGGGGCGATAACGACACCATCGTTAGTAAAACGCAGCAGACACCGCTCGATAGCAGCAGAAACGCCAAACGCTCCGAAGCATCCTCGATCACGAGGCCAAGGCGACGCGCCGGAGCCAGCGATGCCCACGAACGGGCAATCTTTTTCAGCAGATCGTTTTCCACCAGCTCACGCGGCAGATTCTCTGCCACCGTCTCGAACGCCTGACGCGCCAGCTCCGCCGGCGGCACCTGCGGCACACGAGGTTCCGCCCCGCACGCCGTCGCGACAGAAAACCCTGCCAAACCCCCTACGACGAGGGGCACAGCGACCTCCATTCGTCCACCTCCTCTTGTGTGAGCGTCCCCGACCGCAGGCCTTCTGCGATAAACGGCGGCTCGCGGTCAAGCGTCCAGGTGCGCTCGGCGGCATCGAAAGTCACATAGCGCTCGAGCTCTACGCCGCCCGACGCGGCGCGACGCACCCCCGAATACGAGGAGACGAAGCGCCTGCCATCGGCGTGGCGCTCGGACATCACGATGCCGTCGAGCGCCATGGCAATCTGCTCCTCGATGAGCTCGCTCGGCAGATCGATGCCATAACGTGCAAGCAACGTCAGACGCACCACGGTCTCCTGCTCGGAACCCGCATGAAGCGTGGTGAGCGACCCGTCGTGGCCCGTGTTCATGGCCTGCAACATGTCGCAGCACTCGGCACCGCGCACCTCGCCCACGACGATGCGGTCGGGGCGCATACGCAGAGCATTGGTCACCAGGTCGCGAATCGTCACCGCGCCCTCGCCCTCAATTGACGCCTCACGCGCCTCCAGACGAACAACGTGTGGGTGATGTGCAAACTTGAGCTCGGCGGAATCCTCGATCGTCACGATGCGCTCGCCGGTGGAAATCTCGCACGACAGCGCGTTGAGCAGCGTGGTCTTGCCCGACCCCGTGCCTCCCGCAACCGCCAAGTCCTGCCGCAACGACACCGCGCACGACAGCAGCTGCGCATACCAAAGCGGCAGTGACCCCAACCCCACAAGCTCGTCCAACGAACAGATACGGTCCGAGAACTTACGGATGGTGAGGATTGGCCCGTCGATCGCCACGGGTGGAATCACCGCGTTGACGCGATAGCCCGTCTTGAGGCGGGCGTTGACGATGGGGCTACGCTCGTCGATACGACGGCCAAGCGGCGAGATGATACGGTCGATGAGCACACGGATCTGCTCGTCGTCCTCAAACGCGTGCTCGATGGGATACAAAACGCCACTGCGCTCAAAAAAAGCAGAACGACAGCCGTTGATCATGATTTCGGTAACGGTGTCGTCCTCGATGAGCGGCTGCAGCGGTCCCAGGCCCACCACGTCATCTAGGATCTCGTCGATGATGGTCTCACGCTCAGGCGTCGCCAAGTCGGTCGGCTCTTCCACGTTGAGCGCCGCTTCCACCGCCGGACGTAGCTCGGAGCGGGCAAGGGCCGAATCGACGTAGGCACTGATGCGCGCCACCTCGTCGTAGCCCATGCGGTCCATCACCGCACGCTTGGTGCGGCGTTTAACGGCACGGCGGCGTCCCGCATCAACGGGGGCAGCCGCGGCGGCCGCGCCAGCGGCTTTAATCCTCGTCTGCAGACTCATCGCGAATCACCCTCACGCGACCAGGGAAGACGAATGCGTGGGCGCTCGGTGCGGGTCGCGCGGTCGGCGACCATATCGCTCCAGGGACCGACGGCGCAGCCCAGCTCCACGAGCATCTCGCGCGTGGCCTCGCGCACGCTGGTCGCAAAAGCGCTCGTCTGACCCACTGCCTCGTCGGCGCGACCGAATGCCATGAGCGCGGCCAAGTCCTGACCGCCATCGGCGATGCGGATCTTGGAGCTCAGTGCGCAGGCGATCTCGAAGCGCATGGCGACGTCCTCGTCGGCACCGCGCGCACCAAACCGGTTGAACACGGCACTCATGCGCGTGCGCGGCACGCCCACGCGGCTCGCCAGCTCAATGACGCGCGAAGCGGATGTCGCGGACGATACCGCCGCATCGCCTACGACCAGGCAACGGTCGCTCGCCGCCACCGCGGCGGCCACGGCATCGCCCCAAAAGACCGAGGTGTCGACAAAGACCACGTCGGATTCGCGACGCAAAACATCGAGCAATAGCTCCACCGGACGTGCCATGAGCTCGGCCTTCTCGGGGGCCGCGACAGGCCCCCAGAGCGTGACACCCGGGGCGACGCGCATCGATGCGGCCACGATATCCGACTCGGCAAGTGCGCCCGCCGCCGACGGCTCGATAAGCGTCGCCATATCGTGCGGGGCATCGACACCCAGCAGATCGTATAGGTTTCCAAACATGAGGTCCAAATCGAGCACGGCGGCACGCAAACCCAACAGCGACGCCGCATGCGCCATGGTGGCAACGATCGTCGACTTGCCGCAACCGCCCGAACCCGAAACGGCGCAGACGACCGGTGCCCGACGCGACGGAATCGAAGCGTCCGCCGACAGCGCAGGGGCTGACGGTGCGGGAACCGGCGACACAGACGCGGGCGATAACATCCCCGTCTCCCCCGCCGCGGTCACGTGCCGAGCCCAAGCCGGCATGGCAGGCTGCCTGGGCTGCGGTTCCGAAGCCAAAGACGCAGCGGCACACGGCTCGCCAGCCCCGGCAAAACCCTCGACTTCGTCGAGTTCATCCGCCAGATTCACGCCGTGCACGTATCCCATATCTACAGCCGGGGAGTCGCCAGCATGCTGCGCCGGCCCTCCAGCGTCATCGCATACAAGGGGGTTCCGGGGGCGCCGACCATGCTCGGCTTCCGCTTTTCCACAATCATCAACACGCGGGCCTCTTGTAGCGCGAGGCGCCCCGGGTTCCCTATCAACAAAAGCATCGGGCTCAATCGTCATGCGCCGATCGGAATCAACCGCTCCCTCGCCCGCGCGCCCGTTGCCGCATATACTGTGCGCAGCGATGACCTCGGTCGCCCCCGCGCGAAACAACCCCTCGATATCCGACGGATCGAGCGCTTCTATCAAGACGACCACGCGACTCACGCGGCCTTCGGCCGTCAGGCGCGCAACAGTCTTGCGCACATCTTCGGTATCAAACAGAGACGCCGCGATGATGGCAGCTCCGCGACGCGACGGAAACGCCCGCGCCATGGAAACCAGCCCGTCCAGGTCACCCACGCGAAGCACCTGTGCACCCGCGTCACGGCCCTCGACTTCCCGCTGCAACAGCCCGTAATCGCCGCACGCGCAGCACGCAAGCCAGATCGCCTTCATCACTCGTCGCCTCCGCTCTTTTTGCCGCGCGCCGTGGCGGGAATCGTCAAGCTGACCGTTCCCTTGCCCGATGCCCCCAGCAGTTCCTTGACGTCTTCGGGGTCAGCCGCCAGCGTCACCCATTCGATCTTGCCCTCGCGCGTGGCACCGGAATCCTCACTGGTATCGATCACGTACGCGCCGCACAACCGATCGGTTACGCCGTCTTTTTGCACATACACATCCACGTAGCTGCCCACGCCCGTAGCACCGCCGACCGAGTGCTCGGCATCGACCGCCACCGAAACGGCGACCTTGCCCTTAGGCACCTCGAGCTTGTGGCTCTCGGCCTTGGTGTAGACATTGCAGATCACGGCGTTTTTGGGAATACGCGAAGTCGTCACGTCGCCGCGCACCTGGCGCAGCTCGGTCGCCGCGTCACGCGGCAGCAGACTTGTCAGCCATTCCTGGGTTATGACATTGGTCTCATCGAGG
>USCS01000150.1 GCA_900552875.1 uncultured Collinsella sp.
GCGCACCTCCGTTGCGATTTCGAAAGGTTGGGTTCACGAGCCATGCCAAGTGCTCAGGAGCTACAACATCAATTTGGTGAATACCGAGGCGCCATGCCCCGTCCATCAGATTTCGATCTCTTTTGGAAGGATCGCATGGCCGAGGCCGACGCCGTCGGGCTTGACTATGCGATCGAGACGGCATCGGTCGCCGATGCCGCGACCTGCCAGCTTTTCGACCTCTGGTATACCGGCATGTGTGGCGCGCGCCTGCATGCCAAGTACCTTAAACCCGTCTCGGACGAGCCCGTGTCATTGGTACTTCAGTTCCATGGGTATCCGGGTGCAAGCCGCAGCTGGTTTGAGCAGGCGTCGTTTGCGGGCATGGGCATGGCACTCATCGCCCTCGACTGCCCCGGTCAAGGAGGTCCCTCCGAGGACATTGGTGGATTTGAGGGCACAACGGTTGCCGGTCATATCGTCGCCGGTATCGACGGCGACCCGGTCAACCTCTACTATGTCCGCTTGCACCAAGATATTCGCATCCTGTGCCGCATCGTTCGCAAGCTCGAGGGCATCGATCTTGCGCGTGTGTTTGTGAACGGTGCGTCGCAGGGCGGCGGTTTGGGCATTGCGACCTGTGCGCTTAACAGCGAGCTTATCAATCGTGCCGCCATCCTCTATCCCTTCCTGTCAGATTTCCGCCTGGTCTGGGATTTGGATGCCGACGACATTGCCTACGAGGGCCTGCGCTATTGGTCTCGCTGGTTTGACGAGGACTCGACTCGTATTGACGAAGCCTATGCCAAGCTGGCGTACTTCGATTCCAAGAACTTTGCCCCTATGGTCGAATGCCCCGTGCTGTTTGGCACTGGCACAGCCGATATCGTCTGTCCGCCAGCGACGCAGTTTGCGGTCTATAACAACCTGACCTGCGAAAAGCGTCATGAGTTCTTTGAAGGCTTTGGCCACGAGGAGATTCAGGATTTTGACGATCTGATCATTCCGTTTTTCTGCAAGGGAGGGGAGGCTCATGTCTAAGTGCGAGAGCAATGTTGACGAGCTGATTGTCCCCGGACTCGTGGGAATTCCTGGAACGGTTTCGTCAAGGCTCGCAGAATATCGGGACTGGCGCGGTGATGTCCAAGCAGATGTTTCTGATTTAGAGACATGCGCTTCGAATCTTGAGATTCAAGGCCTGGCCATAACGGCGATTGACTTTGTTAACCCCTGCGCCCGTTACTCGGAGGTCTCCTTTGAGCTCGGTGACGATGCGATTCACGCTCGTTTGATCGAGCCTGTCGGTCGTGCCCGAGTATCTGAGCGCGTGCCGTTGTGCCTGATGTTCCACGACATCGATCGGCCTGTGCGCGGCTGGCATCACATGACGAGATTTGCCGCCATGGGGTATGCCGTTCTTGCGCTGGATGACGATGTTGCTGGTGCGGACGACCTGCGGCGGGGGATTGCTTCGCCCGCTTTTGTCGAGCGCGTCCGTTGGGGTTGCGCGCTGGCGAAGGTGGCGCGCAATCTTGATGGTATGGACCCCGACCGCATCTTTGCATGGGGCGAGGGCCTTGGCGGCGGAGTCGCGCTGGCGGTTTCTGCTCTGGACGAGCGGGGCCTCGCCTGCACGGCGGTTGCCAATCCGTTTCCTGGTGGCCTCGAGGCGCTGTCGTCTCGGGTGCGCGGATCGGTGCTCATGGGCACATCGCTTATGGATACCGTGAGCGATCCTAAGGATCAGTTTGCCGTATTCAACGGTCTTGAGTGTGACCGGAGGCATATCATCTATGCAAAATACGCTCACGAGCGCATCAATGCGTTCGAAAACGAAGTCGTCGACTTTTTTAACCAAACGTTCTACTCGTGTTCTTTGGCCTAGACGGCCTGGACACTGCCAACAAGAGTGGGTGGCATAGGGCCGCCCGCCAGACAACTAAGGAGATTCTTGTGGCAACTCAGAAATTCACCGGCGTTATCCCTCCCGTCGTTGTTCCCGATACCGAAGATCACCAGCTCGACGTTGCCTCCTTTGAGCGCAGCATCAACCGCATGATCGATGCCGGCGTCGATGGCCTGTTCTTCTTGGGATCCTCGGGCGAGGTCGTCTTCTCCACCGACGAGCGCCGTCGCCAGATTATCGCCGAGGCCGTTCGTATCGTCGACCACCGTGTGCCTGTTCTGGTCGGCATCATCGATACCGAGACCGAGCGCATGATTGAGCACGGCAAGGTCGCCCAGGAGCTGGGCGCCGATGCCCTCGTCGCCACCTGCCCGTTCTATGCCCTGCAGGGCATGACCGAGGTCGAGGAGCACTTCCGTATCCTGCACGAGGAGCTTGACCTGCCTATCTTCGCCTATGACATTCCCGTCTGCGTTCACACCAAGCTCCCCTGGAAGCTCCTTGCCAAGCTCGGCGCCGAGGGCGTCCTTGCTGGCGTCAAGGATTCCTCGGGTGATGACATCTCGTTCCGCTACCTCGTTCAGGAGAACGAGAAGAACGGCCATCCGATGAGCATTCTCACCGGTCACGAGGTTGTTGTCGACGGCGCCTACCTCGGTGGCGCCGACGGTTCCGTCCCGGGTCTCGCCAACGTTGAGCCCGAGGGCTACGTGCGTCAGTGGAAGGCCGCTCAGGCTGGTGACTGGGCTACCGTCAAGGCCGAACAGGATCGCCTCAATGAGATTTCGCACATCTGGGATGTCACCTCGGGCGTCCAGGGCTATGCCGGTGGCGTCGGCGCCTTCAAGACCGCTATGAACCTCATGGGCATCTTCGACAGCCCGACCATGCCGCGCCCGGTGAAGGCCATGACCGGCGAGAACGTCGAGGCGATTAAGAAGGTCCTCCAGGACAACGGTCTCCTGTAAAGCTTCCCCAGGCACCCGATCTTGGGGCTCAAGTGGTCGGGCGTGACCCATTAGGTCAACGCCCGACCACTTTCACCCCAACCTCGGGCACCTGGGAAACCTTTACTGAGTTGCGGCGATAACACCGCCTTCATTTCCTGTAGTTGTTTTTATCTCCTAAGGAGAGCGACATGGAGAACAAGTACGTCTGCTCTGTCGATATCGGCGGAACTAAGATCGCGACTGCCATCATGGAGTACCCGGCTGACGGCAGCGTGCCTCATCCCGTTTTTGAGGCCGAGGTTCCCACTGAGGCCCAAGAGGGCGGCGAGGCCGTCTTCCAGCGTATCGAGGCGTCCATCAAGGCTGCTCTCGAGGCGAATCCCGATGTCGAGGTCCTTGGCGTCGGCATCGGTGCCGCCGGCGTCGTCGATCCCAAGACGGGCGCCATCGCGTATGCCAACGAGATCATGCCCGGCTGGTCCGGCGTTCAGTTGGGGCCGCGCCTGCGCGAGGACCTCGGTCTTCCCGTTGCCGTCGTAGGCGACGTGCAGGCTCATGCTCTGGGTGAGGCCCACTGGGGCGTCGGCAAGGGCAAGTTCTCCGTCTTGTGTCTTGGCATCGGTACGGGCATCGGCGGCGCATATGTCGAGAACGGCCGCGTGATGCAGGGCTTCCATGGTGCTGCCGGTCATATGGGCCACATCGAGTGCTCGGCTGCCGCCGGCATTCCCTGCGCCTGCGGGCGTTCCGGCCATCTGGAGTCGGTTGCTTCGGGCACTTCCATTGGTCGTATGTACGATGAGCGCTTTGGTCGCGTCGACCCCAGCCGTCCTTCGGTCGGTCGCGATGTGAACGACCTGTGCCGTGCGGGCGACGCAAAGGCAACCGAGGTCATCCATGACGCCGGCTTTGCGCTGGGGGCCAGCTTGGGCTCGCTCGCTAACATCCTGGACCCTGAGGTCATCGTGCTTTCGGGCGGCGTGATTCACCAAGGTCCCGATTGGCGTTCGCAGACGTGGAAGGATTCGGTGCACGAGGGCTATGCCAGCCAGGCGCTCGATCCGCTTCAGGACACGCCGATCCTCATCGGTTCTCTGGAGGGCGATGCTCCGCTCATCGGTGCCGCCGAACACCTTCTTGCTTCGTTGAAGTAAACATAACTACCAAGTGTGCCTTCTGAGGTGCCGCAGATTGACGTGAAAGAGGAGCGAAGCGTACTTCGCTACGCGAGCGACGGTTTGAACGTCAAGGTGCGGCGTCTCAGAAGGCTGTTTTGAGAAAGGTTGAGTCGAACATGACCGTTGATCCTTTGATCCAGTCCCTGAAGGGTAAGCTCGTCGTGAGCGTTCAGGCGTATATGGGCGAGCCGCTTCGTACGCCCGAGACCATGGCTCAAATGTCTCGTGCTTGCGAGCTCGGCGGCGCCGCCGCCATTCGCTGCCAGGGCCTTGCCGACATTGCCGCCATTAAGGGTCGCTGTGAGGTTCCTGTTATCGGCCTGTGGAAGGATGGGCACGAGGGCGTTTACATCACGCCGACGCTGCGTCACGCTCGCGCCTGCGTTGCTGCGGGTGCCGATATCGTGGCGATCGACGCCACCGATCGTCCGCGTCCCGACGGCAAGTCGGT
>USCS01000151.1 GCA_900552875.1 uncultured Collinsella sp.
TCATCGTTGTTATCAGCGCCATCATCTTCGGTCTGACGGCACGCCTCTTTGCGTGGTCGGTTCGAACCGTCAAGAGCCTGTACGGTCGCTTTATCACCAATTATCTCGTTCGCGCACTTATAGGCGCACTCGTGGTTTTGGCTGCCTATGCCCTCCTCGACGCCTGGGACTACGCCGGCCTTTCCACGTGGCTTTCCGGTGCCGGATTTGCCGGCAACACCACCCTGGCGGACGCAGCCATCAAGTTGGTCGTCACAGCGCTTACCCTGGGCGCGGGCTTCCAAGGCGGCG
Organism: uncultured Collinsella sp.; assembly: GCA_900552875.1. Classification (GTDB taxonomy): domain Bacteria; phylum Actinomycetota; class Coriobacteriia; order Coriobacteriales; family Coriobacteriaceae; genus Collinsella. The sequence goes on from USCS01000151.1 coordinate 292, forward strand.
AGGTCACGCCCCTGTTTGGCATCGGTGCGGCGCTCGGCGGCTGGATCGGTTGCCTCGTCGGAATCGACCCCAGCTTTCTGGCGGCGCTGGGCATGCTCGGCGTGTTCTGTGCCGGCCTCAACGTGCCCATCACCACCTGCATGATGGCCATCGACCTGTTCCACGGCACGGCCGCCGGGTTCTTTGTCATCGTGGCCTTTATCAGCTACCTAACCGGCGGACACCGCGGCGTGTACCCCGCCCAGCGCATCATCTCACCCAAGCGCCGTTCGCTTATTGTGGATGAGGGCGGTACGGTAGCGGATGCTATCGAGCGCCACAACGACCTGATAGAGTAGACGTAAGTATTCGCCGTGCAGCCACAATCGGGGGCAATTCGACCTGAGCGCGACCGCACCGTCACGTCATACGCCGGGAGTCGCCCCATGCACGCAACTGATTTTGGTCGCACGCTCATCATCGCCAACCCAGCCGCCCAGTCGGGTGCGGCGCACGAAGTTGCCGAGCGCCTGCAGCGCTTTTTGGACATGACTGCACGCGCATCCCAGTTTGACCTAGTGCTGACCGAGCGCATGGGGCACGCCAAGGAGCTAGCCGCCCAGGCAACGGGCTATCGCACCGTTATCGCCCTTGGCGGCGACGGCGTGATCCACGAGGTCGTCAACGGGCTTATGACGCAGGATGAGGCGGTCCGTCCCGCCCTTGCCGTCCTGCCCGTAGGCTCCGGCAACGATTTTGCCCAAACGCTCGGTATCGATGATTTCTCCGGCAAGGATTTTGGTGCGCTGCTCACCTGTGAGCTGCAGCGTCAGGACATCGGGCGGATTCGCTCATGGAGCCCCGCAAGCGGCAGCGGCGAGGCAATCGTCGAGTACTACGACCAAACGCTTTCGGTCGGCATCGATGCCGCCATCGGCCTTGGCACCACCGAGCTGCGCAAAAAGACCGGCTTGACGGGCGCGCCACTCTACACCCTCTCGGGACTTGAGCAGTTTGGCCTACGCTATCGCAACTACCCCATGAAAGTCAGCTTTGACGAGGCGCCCGCCGAGCGCGTGAGGGCGATCGTCATGGCGATTCAGCTGGGTCCTACCTATGGCTCGGGCTATCGCATCTGTCCCGACGCCGACCCCTGTGACGGTATATTCGACGTCTGCTACGCCTGCGGCCCCGTTCCGCGCGCGGTCGCACTTCCCATGTTCCTTTCGGCCAAAGATGGCCACCATACCAAGCTGCCACCGGTTCGTATGCGCCGCTGTCGCCATGCCGAACTTACCTTTGAGGAGCCCGACTACCCCATCCAGGCCGACGGCGAGCCCGTTGTCGCCTCGCGCATCGAGGTCGACATCCTCGCCGGCGCCCTCCACGTCTGGCACCCCACCCGCTAGCCATCCCTAAGTTGCGGTGAAATAGGGACTGTTTATGCAGCTAAAGCCACAAAACAGTCCCTATTTCACCGCAACTTATTGAGAAGATCATTCCTCCCCGCCCGGCTTGCGACGGTTGGCCTTTTTAATGGCGTTGAAGTGCTTGTCATTGAGCCTGCGCTGGCGAGAGCGCTGAGGCACCTTGGTCTTTACGCGTCGGCGCGGTGGACGCCCGCGACGCTCAAGCTCAGCGCGCAGCTTACGCAGACAGCTCGCGCGATTCTGAAACTGGCTGCGGCTCTCACGCGCCGTCACGACAATCCCCGAAGGGATATGTTTCATGCGTACCGCCGAGTCCGTCGTGTTCACGCCCTGTCCGCCCGGACCCGTCGCGCGAAACACCTGCACCTCGCAATCGCGCGCCAACTCCTCGACCGACATCTCGGCATAGCGCGCATACTCGCGCCATTCCATCTTGTTCTCATCCATATCAGCACCTCCCCTCATACAAAAAATGTGACAAAGGGACAGTCCCTTTGTCACATCGCATACCAATCGCTTGTGTTGCGCGCTTAGGCGAAGGTGATCTCGCCGGTATCGCAGTCCATATCGGCGATGCGGGCTAGGCTCTCAACGCGGAAGCCGCGCTCGCGGAGCTTATCGCCACCGCCCTGGAAGCCCTTCTCCACCGCAATGCCAATGCCGGATACCTCGGCACCTGCGGCCTCGCAGATCTTGATAAGACCCTCGAGCGCGCAGCCGTTGGCCAGGAAGTCGTCGATAATCAGGACCTTGTCGCCCTCGGACAGGAAGCGCTTGCCAACGATGACCGGGTACTCCTTCTGCTTGGTAAAGGAATAGATGGTCGTGGCATACTGCTCGCCGTCGAGGTTGATGGACTGTGCCTTCTTGGCAAAGACCACCGGCACGCCGCCAAAATGCTGGGCTGCAATGCAGGCCATACCAATGCCCGAAGCCTCGATCGTCAGGATCTTGTTGATCTCGACACCCTCGAACAGACGGGCCCACTCGGCGCCCATATGGTCGAACAGCTCAACGTCGCACTGGTGGTTGAGGAAGGCATCAACCTTAAGGACGTTACCGGCCTTTACGATGCCGTCATGGCGAATACGATCCTCAAGCTCCTGCATGGCGCAACCCCTTCTCGCGGCAACGATACCGCGCGATTAATAAACGTTGTTCGATAGTCTACCACGGACCTACCCCCGCCCGCCCCACAAGCCGCATCGCACTATAAAGCTGCAAGACCAGCCAATGTGGGACGGGACTCTTTTGACTACCTTTATGAGCCCTTTTCCTCCGTCCCCGGGGGATCATTCGGCGATGCTCGCCACGAAATCGGCCCATTTACTACGTTTAACCCGACACCCACGTCCATACCCCCGACTTTCAAAAACCGGCAGGCTCTCTACCTGCGCTTTTGTTTTTACAGAATGCGTCATGGTTGGAGCCGCGCGGTCAAACGTAGTTGATGGGCGTGTTTCGTGGCGGACGCCCCCCAGAAACGCTAATGCCGGGTGCGCGTCCTCACCAAACGTACCAATGTGAGCGCAAAGCCCACGGTAGCAACGGCCATCAGCACGTAGAATACCAAACGGAAGCCAAAGAGGAACACGTCCGGACGACCCGCCACATAGCTCGTGACCGTCTTGCCCATCGCCGCGCTCGTCTGTCCATACAGGATGCGCGACGCCGCCGTAATACCCAGCGCTATGCCCGCATAGCGCGCCAAGCTGCTCAAGCTGCCCGCAAAGCCAAGCGCCTCACGCGGAGCCGAACCCATATACAGCGAATTATTGGGACTCTGGAAGATCGACGTGCCGCACGACATAAACGCGACGCAGCACACAATCATCAAGATGGAAGAGTGCTCGTCAAGCGTGCTCACCGCAAAGAGACCGCACACGTACACGCCCAGGCCAACGGCCGTGGGCGCTTCACAACCAACACGGTCGGACACCGAGCCCGAAAGCGGGCCCACAAAGGCATTCACGACCGGCATCGCCAAAAACAACAGGCCGGAGATATCGGAGCTAAAGCCGTGGGCATCCTGAAAGTAGAACGGCAGCACAAACTCGGAGGCACCGATACCCACGAACACGATAAGCATGCAAGCCAGGTTAATCGTGAAAGCCGAGCTCGCAAAGCAGCGACGCGCCGCCTCTGTCAACGGCATAGGGCGTTCGCCAGCCTCCGGCTTCACATGCGGCAGCGTATAGAGTCCCACGATAAACGAGATTACGCCAATGGGCAGATTGATAAGGAAGATGCTCTCCCAGGGAAAGCTCGCCACCAGCACGCCGCCGAGCACGGGGCCGCACATCATGCCAAGAGCCACAAAGGTCGCCAGAATGCCCATGGCACGGCCGCGCTCACGCGCCGGAAACGACTCGGTGATGATGCCCATATTGTTGGCCATCGCGGCGGCACAGCCAATGCCCTGCACGAAACGCGCCAAGATAAGCACCTCGAGCGAAGCCGAAAGCCCGCAAAGCAACGAGCCACCCGTAAAGACGATTACACCAAGCTGGAACACATTCACCTTGCCGCGCACATCGCCCAAGCGGCCAAACGGCAGCATGGCGACGCACGTCGCGAGCAGATACACCGAGCTCACGAGCTGAATGCGGTCGAGGCCCACCCCCAGCTCCTTTTGCATCACTGGGAGCGCCACCGTCACGATGCTCGCATCCAGACACGCCATAAAGGTCATGACGAGCACGGTGAACAGAATCGCCCATTTATTCTTACCGTGGGTGT
>USCS01000152.1 GCA_900552875.1 uncultured Collinsella sp.
CACAAATAGGAACTATATCACCGCAACTGATGGGGCGGGATGGCGGGTGCTAGCTGCTGCGTGGTTTTGCTAGTAGCTCACCTGGCAGGGGATGCCGAGGGCGCGCACGCGCGCGGCAATGGCGTCGAGCACCTCGGGCGCTGCTTTGGCAAGGCCGGCGACCGGTGTCTCGCGCGCCACCGTGTAGATGGTCGCCTCCTGCGGGCGAATACGCTCGAGCGCCGCGAGCCAAGGGCCGACGTATTCCTCGCCGGTGTTGTCGATGAGCTTGCCCTGATACTCGCCGGTCAAAAAGATCGTCTGGATAATGACATGACTGTCAAAGCTCGTGAACGTCTCGATCTGGTGCTCCACATCGTAAGGGCCAACGGGTTGATCGAGCAGCTGGATAAATGCCGGATCGACCGTATCCAGCTTGAGGATGTTGTCGTCGACCATCATGAGCGCATCGTGCACCTGGGGACGGCCGGCGCGCGTGCCGTTGGAGAGCACGGCAATCTTGGTGTTTGGGGCCAGCTGGTCGCGAAGCGCGACGGCACCGGCGATGGCCTGCGGAAACTCCGGTGCGGCGGTGGGCTCGCCGTTGCCTGCGAAGGTGATCACATCGGGGAGCTCGCCTTCGGCTGCCATCTCGCGCAGCTTTGCCTCGAGCGCGTCGAGTACCACGGCAGCTGTGTTGTACGGCTCATGGCAGGGGCGCTCGGCATTGAGGCCGTTTTCGCAGTAAATGCAGTCGAACGTGCAGATTTTGCCGCTGGCCGGCATCATGTTGACGCCGAGCGAGAGACCGAGGCGACGGCTGCGAACGGGCCCAAAGATGGGGCTGGCATTCAAAAACGTAGACATAGGCATATGCTCCTCAAGACAATTGTGCCTAAGCATAGCATCGGCTCCAAAGCAAGGTGCGGGCTCTTGCTTTACAAGTTTCGTTTTTTAACGTCGCTCATTATGCCGTGCCATGAAAAGCCTCGGGTCGGGTACAGTTAATCTGTTAACAAGGCGTAAGGCAATGCGGGTCCATCTAGCCGTACTGACGTGCAACTGGATGGGCGTTGACGATGGGAACACAGTATGGATTTTACGGTCGAGAATGCGGGCACTACGATCGCCTGCCGCGAGTATGCCGGCCCGGTTGTATCGTCCGATGCACCCGCCTTGGTGTGCGTGCACGGCGCCTGCGTCGACGGTGTCTTTTTTGACGGTATCGCCCGCGAGCTCGCCTGCGACTATCGCGTCATTGCCTACGACCGCCGCGGTTGCGGCGAGAGTGGCGACGCTGCAGACGGACGCTACGACCTCGCCGCCCAAGCCGCCGACCTGCAAGCTGTTATCGAGCATATTGGCGCTCCGGCAAACGTGCTCGCGCACAGTGCCGGTACGCTGGTGACGCTGGAGCTTCTCCGTGCAAACCCTGCCATAATCTCGCGTGCGATTCTGCATGAACCGGCCGTGACGGATGAGGGTGCCGGTCTGGGCGCGGCCCCGGTTTTGCTCGAGATGATCGCCGCAGGAAAGGTCTCCAGGGCATTACGGGCCTTCCTGGGCGCCATCGGCGATTCGGACCCTGAGGCCCCCAAGTTAACCGAGGCAGAAGCCAAGCATGCCCTGCGCAACGGCCGCAGTTTCATGGCAAACGAATACGGGATTACTATGACCTGCGTTCCCGATTGGGATAGCGTTCGTGCGTCAAAAACGGTGGCCGCCGTGCTTTTGGGCGAGCTCTCGATTGGTACGCCCCGTGAGGCGGGAACGAGGATGGCGGCTGAGCTTTTGGACTCTCCACTCGTAATGGTTCCCGGCGCGCACAACGGCCTGCGCGATCGCCCGGCAGCGGCTGCCCAGACTGTCCGTGGCATACTGGGGTTCTAGCAGCTGCAAAAAAACAAAACAGGCTTCATCCGCAAACGTTTCGGCCGTGTTAACAAATGCGCTCAAAACCTTACGTTTGCGGCTTCAATCGCGCCGTCTGCCAACTCATAAAAATGTAACAGCATTCACGTGCCTACCTGCATCGACAAGGTGTTACCCTTGTAACATTTGGAACCCACCGCTCCATGCGAAACTATCGAAAGGGCCCCGTATGCTCAATAATCACGAGGTCAATCTAACCGACGAGGAGGCCGCCGCCGAGGTCGCCCGTGTCGCAAGGACCTACCCCGTGGTACGTTTGCTGTCGGCCGATCAGATTAAGAGCGAGCCTAACTGCCTGCTCGCCGGCGATCGCTGCCCTTGTCTGCGTCAGTCGAGTCTTGAGGCCTTGACAGATTCCGATGAGGTGTCGGAGCAACTGCTCAACGATGGTGTTGAGTACCGCGCCCGCCTGCGCCCTCTAAAGGTCGAGGGCGAGCCTCATGTCTTGCTGATGGTGCGTCCGATTGATGAGCAAGAGGCTGCAGAAGAGGACCTTGTCTACACCGACGTGCTGACGGGCGTGTGCAATCGTCGATATTACGAGGAAAAGCTCCGTAGCGCCCGCATGAAGGCCGGCGTTGCGATGATCGACCTTGATGATTTTAGGGTCTTCAACGATACGTGTGGCCGCCATGCCGGCGACCTTGCGCTCGGTGCTGTGGCAACAGCCATACGCAGCGGTATTCGTTCGACTGACGAACTTGTGCGCTATGGCTGCGACAAGTTTGTAGCTGTCATGCCCAATATTCCCTCCGATGACTTTGCCCGTCGTCTGCGTCAGGTATCCGATGCCGTTCATGCCACGATTATTCCGGGCCATGAGCACGTGAGCTTGACGGCATGTGTTGGTGGCGTTCGCATTCATGGCGAGACGGTCGATGAGGGCGTTGGCCGCGCTGTCCAGTTACTGAGCCGTGCCAAGGCAAAAGCCGGTACGGTCGTGACCGATGGCGATTCCATCGAGGCCTTCCAAAGCGAAAAGCCTTCGGTGCTTATCGTCGATGACTCCGAGATGAACCGAGCCATTCTCAGCGAGATGCTCAAGGACGAGTATTGCATCCTCGAGGCCGATAACGGTCGTACGGCGCTCGATATGGTCGACCGTTATGGCGATGAGTTGTCGCTCGTGCTGCTGGACATTGTCATGCCGGGCGCGAGCGGCTTTGAGGTACTGGCCGATCTGTCGCGCCGATCGGGTATCGACAATCTGCCTGTCATCATGATTTCGAGCGAAGATTCCGATGATGTGGTTCTGCGCGCGTACGAGCTGGGCGCCTCGGACTATATCAGCCGCCCGTTTGACTCCCGTGTCGTGCGCCGCCGTGTAAGCAGCACCATCCGCCTATACGCCAAGCAGCGCCGCCTGACGAGCCTGCTGTCCCAGCAGTACAACGAGCGCGTCAAGAACAGTCGCATGCTCATCGACATCATGGCCGGCGTCATGGAGCTTCGCAACGGCGAGAGCGGCAGGCACGTTACGAATATCGAAAAGCTGACCGAGCTGCTGCTTGACTGTCTGGTCCAGCGTAGCGACACGATCTCCCTCGACAATGAGGAGCGCTCCACGATTGCCCTGGCTTCGGCGCTGCACGATATCGGCAAGATGTCGATTGACGATGCGATTCTCAACAAACCCGGACGCCTTACGTCCGAGGAGTTCGAGATTATGAAGACGCATACCACGATCGGCGCCGACATGTTGCTTGAGCTGGGTTGCCATCACGTCGGCAATGCGCTTATGGAATATGCGTACCAAATTGCGCGTTGGCACCACGAGCGCTGGGACGGCAAGGGCTATCCCGATGGCCTTAAGGGCGACGATATTCCCATTGCCGCGCAGGTGGTCTCGGTGGCCGACGTGTACGATGCTCTGACGAGCGTGCGTGTGTACAAGGACGCTATTCCGCACAAGGAGGCGATCCAGATGATCCTGGACGGTAAGTGCGGCACCTTTAACCCGCTGTTGCTCGACTGTCTGCTCGAGGTGCAAGACCGTATTGCCGAGACGTTGGCACGCCCCGCCGACGTTGTCGCGTTTCCCACGATTTAGTTTGACCTAAGGAGTTTTAATCCATGATTTCCATGCGTGAGGCGTATGAGAAGATCGGCGCTAATTATGATGACGCGTGCGCTCGGCTGATGGGCGAGGAAATGCTTGCCCGCTTTGCCCTCAAGTTTTTGGATGACGAGAGCATGGACAAGCTGGAGGCCGCCATGGCGGCAGGAGACGCCGAAGGTGCGTTTATGGCAGCGCACACACTCAAGGGCGTGAGCCAGAACCTGGGATTCGATAATCTGTACGAGCCGGCGGTCGTGGTGACCGAAGCACTGCGCGGCGCCGATGCCGTTGACGGCGCTCGCGAGGGAATGCATGCGTTGCAGCAGCAATATGCGGCAACGATGTCGGCTCTGCGCGAGGCGGCTGAATAAGAGCTTGCGAGCCTTGGGCTGCTTGCCGGCCACATATAGGTGAAAGG
>USCS01000153.1 GCA_900552875.1 uncultured Collinsella sp.
CTTACGTCTGGTAATTCGCTCGGTAGGTAGAAGGAAAGGAGATCACCGTGTCTCGTATCGGTAATAAGCCTGTCCAGATTCCCGCCGGAGTCGAAGTGGCAGTCAACGGCAACAACGTTGTCGTCAAGGGCCCCAAGGGCCAGCTCGAGCTCGATGTCTTTGAGAAGCTCGCTATCAACGTCGAGGACAACGTCCTCACCGTTTCCCGTCCCGACGACGAGCGTGAGACCCGTGCCCGCCACGGCCTCACCCGCGCCCTCATCCACAACATGGTTGTTGGCGTTTCCGAGGGCTTCGAGAAGAAGCTCGAGCTCGCCGGCGTCGGTTACCGCGTGCAGCAGAAGGGCAAGAACCTCGAGTTCTCCCTGGGCTTCTCGCACCCCGTGATCGTCGAGGCTCCCGAGGGCATCACGTTCGAGGTTCCCGACAACACCCACGTGAACGTCAAGGGTATCAACAAGCAGCAGGTCGGTCAGATCGCCGCTGAGATCCGCGGCCATCGTCCTCCCGAGCCTTACAAGGGCAAGGGTATCCACTACGTTGGCGAGCACATCCGCCGCAAGCTGGGTAAGGCCGCCAAGTAGTCGTAACCGACTCACTCGCATAAGACCAGCACCCCGTCAGGTGCTGGCAAGATCAACCTTTTTAGGAGTTTACGTATGAACAAGCATAAGGCGAAGCTGGAAGGCCTCAAGCGTCGTCAGCGTCGTGTTCGCGGCAAGGTCTCGGGTACCTCCGAGCGTCCGCGTCTTCGCGTGACCCGTACTAACGCCAACATCTATGCCCAGATCATCGACGACAGCAAGGGCTCCAGCCTGACGCTCGTCTCTGCCTCGACCCTCGAGGCCGAGTTCAAGGGCACCCACACCTCGAACAAGGAGGCTGCGGAGAAGGTCGGTCAGCTCGTTGGCAAGCGCGCCATCGAGGCCGGCATCACCAAGGTCGCCTTCGATCGCGGTGGCCGTATCTACCATGGCCGCGTCAAGGCCCTCGCCGACGGTGCTCGTGCCGCCGGTCTCGAGTTCTAGGAGGTATGTAGCACATGGCTCGTAATCAGAAGCAGCAGCGCGAGGCCTCCGAGTTCGAGGAGCGCGTCGTTTACATCAACCGCGTGTCGAAGACCGTCAAGGGTGGTCGTCGCATGAGCCTCGTCGCTCTCGTCGTCGTTGGCGACGGCAAGGGCAACGTCGGCGTTGGCATGGGCAAGTCCGCTGAGGTGCCCATGGCCATCTCCAAGGCGTCTCTCGATGCCAAGAAGAACATGTTCCACGTGCCGGTGACCGAGCAGGGCACCATCCCGCACGAGGTTCTCGGCCACTTTGGTGCCGGCCGCATCATCATCAAGCCCGCTGTCGAGGGTACCGGCGTTATCGCCGGCGGCGCTGTGCGTCCCCTCTTTGAGCTTGCTGGCATCAAGAACGTCCTGTCCAAGTCCCTCGGTACCGACAACGGCCTCAACATCATCAAGGCTGCCGTCGAGGGCCTCAAGGAGCTCTCCAGCCCTGAGGACGTCGCGGCTCGCCGTGGCCTGACGGTCTCCGAGATGTTCGTCGGTAAGGAGAACTAAGCATGGCTGACACCATCAAGATCAAGCAGGTCCGCAGCACCAATGGTTGCAAGCAGGACCAGGTCCGTACTGTCCGTGCCCTCGGTCTCCACAGGATCCGCGAGGTTCGCGAGATTGCTGACAACGAGTCCGTCCGCGGCATGATCTTCAAGGTCAAGCACCTTGTCGAGATTGTAGAGGAGTAGCAAATGCAGCTTCACGATCTTACTCCCGCGCCCGGTTCCACCAAGAACCGTAAGCGCGTCGGCCGTGGCAATTCTTCGGGTCACGGCACCACTTCTGGCCGCGGCCAGAAGGGCCAGGGTTCCCGCTCTGGCGGCACCAAGGGTGCCGGCTTCGAGGGTGGCCAGACTCCGCTGGCTATGCGCCTGCCCAAGCTTCCGGGCTTCCGCAACCCCCGTCGTATCGAGTACACCGCCGTTAACGTTGAGCGTCTCGAGCGTAAGTTCGAGGACGGCGCTGTGATCGACGGTGCCGCTCTTAAGGCCGCTCGCATCACCAAGAGCGAGTTCGAGCCCGTCAAGGTGCTCGGCAATGGTGAGCTCACCAAGAAGTTCACGGTCAAGGTCGACAAGGTCAGCGCTTCTGCGCAGGCCAAGATCGAGGCCGCCGGCGGAAAGGTCGAGCTGCCGTGCTAAATGGTCTTAAGAATGCTTTCCGCATCAAAGAATTGCGCGAAAAGATTCTTTTTACCATAGCTATGCTCGTCGTGTACCGCATTGGTGCGCACGTTCCTGTGCCCGGCATTCCCTTCCAGGGGATGCTGGGCCTTTTCTCGACCGATAACAATTCGGTCGCCGCAGGTGCTATGGCCCTCCTGAATCTTTTCTCTGGCGGCGCGTTGAGCTATGTGTCGGTGTTTTCGCTGGGCATCATGCCTTACATCACCAGCTCGATCATCCTCCAGATGCTCCAGGCCGTTGTGCCTTCCCTGCATGAGCTTGCCCGCGAGGGCGAGGTCGGTCAGACCAAGATCACGCAGTATTCGCGTTACCTCACCCTGGCTCTGGCAATCCTCAACTCCGTGGGTTACCTCTTCCTCTTTAAGAGCTTCGGCATCAGCTTCAATGGCGCCGGCGCTCCCGAGATCATCTTCGACCTCATGATCGTCGGCACGCTCACTGCGGGCGCCATGCTGATCATGTGGATTGGTGAGCTCATCACCCAGCGCGGTATCGGCAATGGCATGTCGCTGATCATCTTTGCGAACATCATGGCCGGCCTGCCGCAGGCTATCTTCTCCAGCACCGAGGGCAATGCCGGTGGCATCATCACCATGGTGATCATCTGCGCCATCATTTTGCTGGTTATCCCGCTGATTGTTTTCCTTGAGCGCGGCCAGCGCCGCATCCCGGTCTCCTACGCCAAACGCGTCGTGGGCCGTCGCATGATGGGTGGCCAGACCACCTACCTGCCCATCAAGGTCAACACCGCGGGTGTCGTGCCGATCATCTTCGCTTCGGCGCTGCTGTACTTCCCCGCTCAGATTGCCGTGTTCTTCCCCGGCATCGGCTGGATTCAGGCAGTTGCCTCCGCGCTTTCGACCGGTTGGCTCAACTGGGTGCTTAACGTTGTCCTCATCGTGTTCTTCGCGTACTTCTACACCTCCATGGTGTTCAACCCCGATGACACGGCCGATAACCTTAAGAAGCAGGGCGGCTTTATTCCGGGCGTGCGTCCGGGTAGGGCTACCGCGGCCTACATCAAGAACGCGCTCAACAAGATCACGCTTCCTAGCGCTGTCTTTTTGGCGCTCATCGCCATCGTGCCTTCGATCATCTTCTCCTTCACGGGTAACCATCTGATCCAGGCATTTGGCGGCACGTCCATCCTCATCATGGTCGGCGTCGTGCTCGACACGGTCGATAAGCTCGAAGGCCAGATCAAGATGTATGATTACGATGGATTCTTTAAATAGGCTAGAGGAGGATTGCTCATGAACCTCGTATTGCTCGGAGCTCCGGGTGCCGGTAAGGGCACCGTCGCACAGGAGCTCGTCGCCGAGTTTGGCGTCGCCCATATTTCCACGGGCGACCTGCTGCGTGCTGCCGTCAAGGGTGGCACCGAGCTTGGTATTCAGGCTAAGAAGTACATGGACGCTGGCGAGCTCGTTCCCGACCAGCTCGTGATCGACCTTGTCAAGGAGCGCCTTGCCGCCGATGACGCCCAGCAGGGCTTCATCCTCGACGGCTTCCCGCGCAACACCGCCCAGGCTGTGACGCTCGATTCCGAGCTCTCCGCCATGGGTCGCGAGATCGATTGCGCCCTTCTGGTCGATGTGGCCCCCGAGGTCATTATCGATCGTCTGTCTTCGCGTCGCACCTGCCGCGCCTGCGGTTACACCGGCACTGCTGCCGATGCCACCTGCCCCAAGTGCGCAGGCGAGATGTATCAGCGCGACGACGACAAGCCCGAGACCATCAAGAACCGTCTCGACGTCTACGAGAAGTCCACGAGCCCGCTCGTCGACTACTATCGTGGCCAGGGTCTGCTCAAGTCGGTCAACGGTGACCAGGCTCGCGAGACCGTGTACGGGGATGTCAAAGAGGCTCTCGGTCTATGATCAAGATTAAGTCTGCAACGCAAATCGAGCAGATGAAGAAGGCAGGAGCGCTATCTAAGATGGCGCTCCGCCACGTTGGAGCCATGGTGCGCCCCGGCGTTTCGACTTTTGAGCTCGATCAGCTCGCGGAGCAGATTATCCGCATGCATGGCGGCACCCCTGCCTTTAAGGGTTACGGCGGGTTCCCGGGGACCATTTGCGCATCGATCAACGATGCCGTGGTCCACGGTATTCC
>USCS01000154.1 GCA_900552875.1 uncultured Collinsella sp.
CGAGTGCACGTAATGCAGGCATCGCCGCGTCCACGGCGCCTATCGTCGCGTTTTTGGATTCCGACGACCGATTTACGCCCGATGCATGCCGTGTGATCGTCGATGCCTTTGAGCGCGAGGACTGCGACGTTTTGACCTTTGGCGCGAATCCGTATCCGCTGGAGGCGGGGTATCCGTGGCTTAACTATGTGCTGAGCCCGCGCGATGTGTCGTTTGAAGGCTATAGCTCCGGCCTACTGTTTAAGGAAGCATCTCGCCCCTTTGCATGGCGCACCGCCTGCAAGCGTGAGTTTTTGCTGGGCAACGGGATCGTGTTCGACGAAACCGTTAAGTATGGCGAGGACCAGGTCTTCGATTTTGCCGTGTACGGTCGTTCGCACAAGACCGCGCTTATCTCGAACAAGCTGTATGACTACCGCGTGGCGCGCAAGGGCTCGCTCATGGACACCATGCGCTATGACGACGAGACGCGCCTGCTGGAGCACGTGAAGATTTACTTCGCGGTGCTGGCTGACTGGCAGCGCGACGGTCTCGATGCTCAGCACGCCGATGACCTGGCATATTTCCTGTGCGATCTGGTGCTGTACGATGCGCTCAGGTTGTTGGGTTTGGACTGCGGCAAGGTGTTTGCTGCCGTTGCCACGGCGCTTGCCGGTTCTGTCGTGGGCAGCGATGCTGCGCTCGCACAATGCGCTCCTTCTGTTGCTGCTATGGTGCGTGCGGCGCTTACCAGCAAGGCCCCCAATGCCCGTGGGTGCAAAAAGCTCATGTTCGATTACGACGTCTTGAGGTTTGGGCGCCTGGGTGCCTGCAAGCGCATAGCAGCGAACGCCCTGGGAAAGCGAGAAGTGTAGATGAGTATCAAGCGTTTGGCACTTTGCCGCAGTCAGGGCCGTCTGTTTGTGCTGCTTCGTTTTGCCGGTCAGGATGTCGCCGCGCTTATCGAGCGGGAGGGTTCTCAAGCGTTTGCCCATGCGACGACGAGCGGTTCTTGTGTGTCGTCGCTGGTGCTCCCGGTCGATCATGGCCGTGTGCTGGCGCTTTGCCCTTCCGTTTCCGATTACGAGCACGAGCTCGCCGTCTTGGTGCTTCCGTTTTTGGATGGCTCGTCGATGGATGTCGTTTTTGCATCCGGTGGCCAAAGGTTGGGCTCCATTCGCCTCGATAGCCGCGTGGCCAAGCTGGAATCCAAGATTAACTACAAAGCAAAGCCTGCGCTGTGCGCGCTTATCCGCGATGCGCAGCGTGGCGAATGCTGCGGTCGCTACGAGATCGATGCCATTCGCTATTTACCGACAGACGCCGGCGCGGTGTGGCGCTATGAGGTTGCCTGGGCGGGAGACCCCCAGTGCTCCCCTGAGTTCCAGATCTTCGATACGCATATGAATGCGATTGATGCCACCGTGCATGTGTTTGAATCGCAGGTCGATGTGCCGCAGCAGAACGGATGCCGCGTCAATAAAACGTATCTGAGCGTTGAGATGCCTCAGGATATACGAGATTTTGTCGCGATTGTGAGCGATCCCACAGAGCAGATCCAGAGCGGGTTTTGCGCCATGGATGGTCGCCTGTACAACGGCATGTTCGATGACAGTTGGAACCGCATGAAGGACGCGCGTGCAGACGACGCAGCTTATCGACGTTGGTTTGAGCAACATCGCGCAAAGCCGGGCGATTTGGCGTGCCAACGTGTCGCTTCGGCGGCCTTTGCCTATAGGCCGCTCGTGAGCATTGTGGTGCCGTGCTACAAGACTGATCGGGTCTACCTGCGCGAGCTGCTGGACTCGGTGCTAGCCCAGAGCTATGACAACTGGGAATTGCTGCTTATGGACGCCTCGCCCGAATGGGACGCGGTGGCCGACCTTGCGGTGGACGCCAATGACGAGCGCGTTCGTCGCATTGGGCTGCCCGGCAACGGCGGCATCGTGGTCAACACCAACGCGGGTATTGAGCAAGCGACGGGCGACTACATCGCGTTCTTGGACCATGACGACATTCTGGAACCGGACGCGTTATTCCAGTATGTTTCCGCGCTGAATAAGGCGGCCGAGGGCGAGCGTCCCCAGGTCCTGTTCTGCGACGAGGACATGTTCCAGAAAACGGGGGAGTGGGGTCAGCCTGTCTTTAAGACGCAGCTCAACGTCGACCTGCTCTATAGCCATAACTGCGTGACGCATTT
Source organism: uncultured Collinsella sp. (assembly GCA_900552875.1). Classification (GTDB taxonomy): domain Bacteria; phylum Actinomycetota; class Coriobacteriia; order Coriobacteriales; family Coriobacteriaceae; genus Collinsella. The sequence continues at coordinate 2,180 of USCS01000154.1, forward strand.
CCTGATGGTGGAGAAGGCGCTAATCGATCGTATTGGCACGTCCCCAGAAGACGTTGCGGGTGCCCAGGACTACGACCTGACGCTTCGCTGTCTTTCGGCGGGCGCACGGTTTGAGCATGTTGCGCACGTGCTGTATCACTGGCGCGTGCATCCGGGGTCGACCGCCGATGGCTCTGCCGATAGCAAGCCGTATGCTATTGAAGCCGGGTGCCTTGCGCTGCAGCGTCACTTTAACGAGCTGGGCATTTGCGGAACGGTCGAGGAGACCGAGACGCCGTTTGTCTATCGCATGCGCTATGCGCTGCCGGAGCCTGCGCCGCTGGTGAGCATTGTGATTCCCACCAAGGACCACGTTGAGACGCTCGATGCCTGTGTGATGTCGATTGCCCAGAAGGCCACGTATGCCAACTATGAGATCGTCTTGGTGGAGAACAACAGCGAAGCCCCGGATACGTTTGCGTATTACGAAACCCTGCCGGAACGCGTGGCTGCGGCATCAGAAGGCAAGGGCATCGCGCGCGTTGTGTACTGGCCGGGCGAGTTCAATTACTCTCAGATCATTAATTTTGGCGTGGAGCATGCCAAGGGCGATTACCTTCTGCTGCTGAACAACGACACCGAGGTCATAAGCCCCTACTTTATCGAAGAGATGATGGGCTATATGCAGCGTCCCGATGCGGGCGTGGTGGGCGCCAAACTCTATTTTGCCGATCATCTGGTGCAGCATGCCGGCATTTTGGTTGGCGTGCGCGGCGCACTTGCCCATGCCAACCAGGACTTCTCGGCAAAGCGCGAGGGATACCTTGCCCGTGCTGTACGTCCCGGCAACTTTAGCGCCGTAACGGGCGCCTGCCAGATGGTTCGTCGCGACGTGTTTGAGCAGGTCGGAGGCTACAACGAGGAGTTCGCCGTCGGCTTTAACGACGCAGACTTTTGCCTGCGCGCATGGGAGGCGGGCTACCGCACCATCTTTACGCCCTATGCCGAGCTGTACCACTACGAGTTCACCTCGCGCGGCAGAGAAGAGGCCAACGAGGAAAAGATGTGTCGCTGGAAACGTGAACAGGCACTGTTCATGCAGCGCTGGCCGGAGTTCTTCTTGACGGGCGATCCGTGGTTGGGGCCGAACTTATCCGTTGAGAGCGAGTATTTCTCGGTCTAAGGCAATAGTTTTTAGGAAGTCTTTAACTTTCCTTCGCTATGAACTTGGAAGAAAGCAGGGTTGGACTACTTACTAAGATAAATTACGAAAACTCGATACTTTCGCGATAAGTTTATACAAGCTTATACAGCTCGATATTATTCGATATAAGTAGATATCGCACTTGCCTTTGCCGGCTTACCCGCCGGCGTTATGGATCTTATTAACGGCAAGGCGCTTACGTTCTTGCGTCGTGCCCTCCCCGAAGATCTGGCGCCTATCAACCAGGTGGAGGTAGCGCTCTCTATGGGCGATAGCTTTGTCGCGACTGGTTTGACCATAGAGGACAATCTTCTGTCGAGAGCCGCTAAGGCCACTAAGGGCTATGCCTATCTGGTGCAACTGGTCGGTTATTCCATTTGGCAGCGCGCCAACTTGCATCGTGCCAAAAGTGCCATTGTGAGCGAGCGCGATGTTGCCGAAGGCATTGCGCTGGCAGAGGCTCGTTTTCACGATGTTGTTCACGAGCCCGCGATTTCTGGACTGGGGCCTAACGATATCAAATACCTTTTGGCGATGTGCGAGGACAAACGACAGTCCAAATCATCCGAGATTGCTAGGCGCATGGGTAAAAAGACCAATGAGGTTAGCTCTATTAGGGCAAAATTGCTACAAAGAGAGGTTATTCAGGCGCCACAGAGGGGCTACGTGCAGTTTGCCGTGCCGGACCTAAATATCTATCTGCGAGAGAATGCCGAGGAGATTCTCGAACGGTTCTAGTTCGCTGCTTGTTTGGGGGCCGCGGATACTATGGTGGGTCATTCGATTGTTCGGACGGGAGTTCGCGTGCATACTGGGGAAGTGGTTAAGTTCCTCGTGGCGATAGATGAGGGGATGGGGTAGATTCAGATTTACTCGAGCGTCGGCCTGGCCCTCCTTTGGGGTATCGTTGCGGCGGGTGACATGTCCTCTATGTCGGCGTACTTCGCCACGGTGTTGCGGCTCAGGTGAAGTGCCCGGGCTATCTTGAACCCCGGGCGTCC
>USCS01000155.1 GCA_900552875.1 uncultured Collinsella sp.
GTCGGTGATTCGCGTTTTGGCCGAAGCCCCCGACCAAGCCGCCGCCGACGCCGCCATGAAGCGCATCGCCGCCGCGCTGGAAGCTCTGTAAGGTAGTCATTGGGGACGTTCTTAAACGACTAGGTGAAAAAAGGGGGCGCCGCGGATTGGTTCCGCGGCGCCCCTTTGCGTTGGCGTGTCGGTTATGCCTTACAGCTCGTAGAGCGTGGTGAACTTGTCCTGTAGGTAGCTGCAGTAGTAGCGGGCGTCAAAGGCCATACCGCAGGCGTCCTTGATGAGTTCCGGCGCGTCCTTGGCGCGGCCCCACTGCCAAATGTGCTCGCCCAGCCAGGCGCGGACGGGTGCCAGGTCGCCACTCGCACAGGCGCCGTTGAGGTCGACACCGTCGCGGCACATGGCCGGCACAAACATGGCATCGTAGGCACTGCCCAGCGCATACGTGGGGAAGTAGCCAAACGAGCCGCCGCTCCAGTGCGTATCCTGCAGGCAGCCGTGCGTGTCGTCGGGAACGGGAATGCCCAGGTACTCGTCCATAAAGCGATTCCAAAGCGCGGGGATATCCTTGGCCATGGCCTCGCCGGCAAACAGCATGCGCTCGATCTCGTAGCGCACCATAACGTGCAGCGGATAGGTGAGCTCATCGGCCTCGGTGCGGATCAACGACGGCTGCGCGATGTTCACGGCGCGGTAGAGCGTGTCCTCGTCGACGTCGCCGTAGACCTCGGGTGCGTGGCGGCGCAGCACCTCGAGCAGCGGTCCCATAAAGGCGCGGCTGCGACCCACGGTGTTCTCGAAGAAGCGGCTCTGGCTCTCGTGGATGCCCATGGAGGTGCCACCCTCAAGACAGGTGCGCGCATAGGCAGGATTGACGCCCAGCTCGTACATGGCGTGTCCCGCCTCGTGGATGATGCTGTAGACGTTGGAGATGCAATCGTCCTCGTAGATGTGTGTCGCGATGCGCGCGTCACCCACGGCAAAGCCCTCGCTAAACGGGTGCTCGGTAAAGGCAAGCGTGGTGTCGTCCAGGTTCAGGCCGACAAGCTTCATAAGGTCGAAGCTCATGGCGCGCTGGGCGGCCTCGGGCACGCGGGCGTGCAAAAAGTCGGCAGCGGGCTGCTGGCTGCGCTCGCCGATGGCGTGCACGAGCGGCACGACCGTCGCCTTGACCTCATCGCAAAACGCATCGAAGCTCTTGGCGGAAAGGCCGCGCTCGTACTGGTCGAGCCAAACATCGTATGGGTCGCGCTTGGGGTCCATAAGTTCGGCCTGATGCTTAAGTTGGGCGACGATCCTATCCACATAGGGCTCAAAGCTCGCCCAGTCATTGGCCGTCTTGGCCTTGTGCCACACGGCATCGGCCTCGCAGGTGAGCCTGGTCCAGGCCTCGGCCTCCTCGGTGGGGATGACGCTTGCCTCGCGCTGGTCGCGACCGAGCACACGGATCTCGTCGAGCAGCTGCGGGTCGTCGATTTTGCCGCCGGCGACGGTCTCGCGCGCTAACGAGCGTACGAGCTCAACGGACTTCTCGCTGGTCAGCAGCTTGTGATGCTCGCCGGCAAGCGTGCCCATGGCGTCGGCACGGGCGGCAGCACCATTGGCAGGAGCAATCGTCGCTCCATCGAACTCGGCAATCTTGAGCAGGTACTCACGAGTCCACAGCTTGCCCTCGAGTTTGCGGAACTTTTTGACGGCCTTGTCGACTTTAGCGGCCTTGACGCCCTTGGCGGCCTTTGCCACGGCGGCCTTGGCCTTCTTATCGAGTTTCTTTCCCATACCGTATCCTTAATCTCGCAGGCCGAGCGCCGCAGGCGGATGCACGGCCAGTTTGCACAACTACCTGCCTTGTACCCAGCACGAACAAAACGGAACGCGGCGATGCGCTCGCGAAATGTGTTATCCTATAGCCCAATGCGTTGACGGAGAGGGTTTTGCCCGCCGTGTCGCCGGCAAGAGAGGGAAGGTCATGGGCTGCAAGCCTTCCTGCGGTGGCAAGGGCCAAGCGTTCACTCCCGAGCAGCGACCTCAACGGGCGCGCGGCCAGCGGCGGCGAAGCCCAAGTAGGGAAGCCGTGAGCCTCGCGACAAGGGGCACAGAGTGGGCGCGGCGGGCCAGACATCCGCCGGGTCAAACAAGGTGGTACCGCGGAATTCAACCGTCCTTGGGCAATGCACATGCCCGAGGGCGGTTTTTTGTTACCGAACCGGGCGGCGTTTTCGCAACGTCAGACGGCGGCAGCCGCCTCGGCAAGCGGGGAGCGCGAGAGACGAAAGGGAAGACATGAGTCTGATTGATGATCTGGTCAAACTCGAGGAAGAGGCCAAGGAGCTCGTCGCAGGCGCCGACGACGCCGCAAAGCTCGAGGCTGCGCGCGTTGAGCTTCTCGGTCGCAAGGGCCGCATCACCGGCCTGATGCGCATGATGGGCAAGCTCGCCCCCGAGGATCGCCCCGTCATGGGCAAGCGCGCCAACGAGATGCGCCAGCTGATCGAGGGCATGCTCGACGAGCGCACCACCGAGATGAAGGCCGCCGCCCTCAAGCACGCACTGGAGCACGAGGCCGTCGACATCACGCTGCCGGGCATCCGTCCGCAGATCGGTCACCAGCACCTGATCAAGCAGATCATCGAGGAGGCCGAGGGCATCTTCTGCGGCATCGGCTACACCGTCGAGTCCGGCCCCATGGTCGACACCTCCTACTACAACTTCACCGCGCTCAACGCCCCCATGGATCACCCGAGCCGCTCGGCCCGCGACACGTTTTACGTGGTCGACAACAACCCCGGCAGCGTCGCGCACCCCGAGGCGCACGCCCACGGCGAGTCCGACGTGCTGCTGCGCACCCAGACCTCGGGCGTGCAGATCCACACCATGGAGTCGCAGAAGCCGCCCATCTACATGATCTGCCCGGGCACCGTCTACCGTCCCGATACGGCCGATGCCTGCCACCTGCCGCAGTTTAACCAGATCGAGGGCCTGGTCGTGGACGAGGGCATTACTTTCGGCGACCTCAAGGGTACGCTCGACTATTTTGTTAAGTGCATGTTTGGCGAGGACCGCAAAACGCGCTACCGCCCGCACTTCTTCCCCTTCACCGAGCCTAGCTGCGAGGTGGACGTGAGCTGCCACGTGTGCGGCGGCAAGGGCTGCAACTTCTGCAAGCACAGCGGCTGGATCGAGATCTTGGGCTGCGGCATGGTCGACCCCAACGTTCTTATCAACTGCGGCATCGACCCCGAGAAGTACACCGGCTTCGCCTTTGGCATTGGCGCCGAGCGCGTCGCGGCACTGCGCTACGACCTGCCCGACCTCAGAACGCTCATGACAGGCGATATGCGCTTCTTAAATCAGTTCTAGTCCCGGCGGCTTTCCCAAGCACCGCACCTTGCCTTTCCTAAGTACGCGGCCCTCCTCTTTCAAGGCAATCTGCGGCACTTGGAAAACCCGTCTCCGTTGCAGTTTTCCGGCTCAAAGCCGCATTTATGAAAGGAGACCAGTTAGATGCGCGTTTCTTACGACTGGCTCAAGACCATGATCGATATTCCGGAGGATCCCAAGACCCTTTCGGACGAATATATCCGTACCGGCACCGAGGTCGAGGCGATCGACACCGTGGGCGAGTCCTTCGACCACGTGGTGACCGCCAAGGTGCTCACCAAGACCCCGCACCCCGATAGCGACCACATGTATGTGTGCTCGGTCGACGTGGGTGACAAGAACCTCGACGCCGACGGCAACCCCGCTCCGCTGCAGATCGTCTGCGGCGCGCAGAACTTCGAGGCCGGTGACCACATCGTCACGGCCATGATCGGCGCTGTCCTGCCCGGCGACGTCAAGATCAAGAAGAGCAAGCTTCGCGGCGTCGTGTCCATGGGCATGAACTGCTCCGCGCGCGAGCTCGGCCTGGGCGGCGACCACTCCGGCATCATGATCCTGCCCGAGGATACGCCCTGCGGCATGCCGTTTGCCGAGTACGTGGGCTCGAGTGATACCGTGCTCGACTGCGAGATCACGCCCAACCGCCCCGACTGCCTGTCTATGATCGGTATGGCCCGCGAGACCGGCGCCATCTTCGATCGCGATTTCCACGTTGAGCTGCCCGCCATCAAAGCCGAGACCGGCCGCGCGACCGACGACGAGCTTTCCGTCGAGATTGCCGACGAGGGCCTGTGCGACCGCTACGTTGCCCGCATCGTGCGCAACGTCAAGGTCGGCCCGTCGCCCGACTGGATGGTCAAGCGCCTTAACGCCTTGGGTGTGCGCCCGCACAACAACATCGTCGACATCACCAACTATGTGATGATGCTCACCGGTCAGCCGCTGCACGCCTTTGACCTGGACACCTTTGCCGAGCGCGATGGCCA
>USCS01000156.1 GCA_900552875.1 uncultured Collinsella sp.
GGCGGCGGCGCTCGCCAAGGCATGCCGCGCCGGCCGCACGGTCAAAGTCGACATGGGCGAGCTCTTTTGGCTCGACGAGAACGGCAACGAAAAGCGCCATGGCTTTATCATCATCGCTGGCTCAGGCTTCGACGCCGAGATCATGATGAAGGCCGCTCCCACCAAAAACGACATCGGCGAGATCGCCTACTTCCTCTCTGCGCTCGCCACGCCCAACCCCACGGTGGCGCACTTTACGATTGAGCACGACGGCATTGTCGAGGAGCTCGACGGCATCTGCTGCATGGCCGGCAATACCTCGGTCATCCAAAACGACATCAACCTGTTCCCCGACTGCCGCATGAACGATGGCATGGTCGACATTGCGGTCATCGAACCCGTGCGCACCGTGCAGCTGTTGCCTACTGTGATCACCGCTGCGCTTGACCCCGCCGGTAAGGTACTCGGGCGCCCGCAGTTCAAGATCATCCAGACCAAGGAAGCCAAGATTACCTGCACCCCGTCGCTGGGCATGCAGTTCGATGGCGAGATTATCTCCAGCAATTCGGGCGTCTTTGGAGCCCGCGCGCTTCCGCAATGCCTCGACCTCATCGTCGACGAATTCTCACCGCTTGGTAAATAGGAGGACCCCATGAACGACAATCCCCTGATCGGCTTTATCATCATCGTTTTGGCCATGCTCGTCGGCTATGCGATCAACGTGATCCACCGCCGGAAGAAGTAATTCCACATTGGTATGATATTCATCCAATTATCGTCTCCCCCGCTGTTTATGCATTTGCCAAACAGCGGGGGATTTTTCATTTCGGTATTTCCAGACGCTTTATCCAGATACAGTAATTGCAGGGCGTCTTTATTTGGCTAAAGCTACAGACTGAGTATAATTAACCGCTCATCGTATATTTCATTACGCTTATCGAGTAAGTATTTTTCATAGATGAATATTGTTTCCGATTCGTTACGCTAAGGGAGTGTCTTTATTGGCTGAAGCCCTCTGGCGACAGAGGGCTTTCGCACGCTGGGAGGGATTATGAGGAAAACTCACCCCGTCAACGCGCTCAAAAAGCTGGGCATAGGCCTCGCCTTTGGAGCTGCAACCATCATGTCCATGCCGACCTCTGCGCTCGCCTGCACGCAGATGTACATGGGCAAAGATCTAACGGCCGACGGCAACACGTACTATGGCCGTGCCGAGGACTTTGGCAAGCGCTATCTCAAGCACTATGGCATCGAACCCGCCCACGAAGCCGGCTTTACGTACAGCTCGAATGAGTCTGCTTTCGAATACACTTCGAATAAGCCTACATATCGCTACAGCTACGTACGTGACCATCCCTCCAATTGGGAGGGCCACACCGACGCCTACTCCGAAGCCGGTATCAACGAGAAGGGTGTCTCTTGCTCCGCTACGCTGAGCACCTCCTATAACGAGGATGCCAAAGCAGCAGACCCAATCGATGAGGCTACCGGCATCGGCGAGTACAGCTACGGCAGCGTCATCCTGGGCCAGAGCGCCAATGCCCGCGAGGGCGTCGAGCTCCTCGGCAGCCTGATCGACGAGCAGGGCACTTGCACTAACGACCAGATCATTATCGCCGACAACAACGAGACCTGGCTGTTCGCCACGCTTTCTGCCCATCAATGGATTGCCATGAAGCTGGCCGACGACGTCGCCTCACTCAACCCCAACATCGGCAGCCTCAACTACGATGTCGACCTGAACGATACTGAGAACTGCCTGCACTCCAAGGACATCGAGTCCATGCCCGTGGAGAAGGGTTTCGCCAAATACTCCGCTGACGGTAAATTCGATGTCGCCCAAACGTATGGCGAAAGCCTCGCCGATTCTGGCGTTAACCAATGGTCCCGCTATGTGCAAGGCCGCCATTATTTTGCTAGTCAGCTGACCGAAGGCACGGATTACGAAATTAAAACTATCACCGATAAGGATGGAAAACCCGTCCAAAAGGGAGCTATGGTCAGCGAAATCCAGCCTCTGTTCTTCAAGCCTGGCAAGTCTGGTTGGAGCACCTTTGAGCTGATTCGTGCCTTCGGCAACCGCGGAGAGAACGTCCCTGGTCTCAACGCGAACACTGATGGCGTTTATTGCATCGGCAGCGAGCGCAACACCGAGATCAATCTCTTCCAGATTCGTCGCGGGTATGATCCCGAAGTCGCTACCATCCAGTGGGAAATGCTCTCCCGTGCCGCGTACTCTGTCGCCATCCCGCTGTACTCCGCTCTGATAACTGAAGTTAGCCCCTACTTCAGCGATCAGACCGTCTCCTTCGACCACTGCAATGCGAAAGACGTCGTGTACAACGAGGAGCCCGAGAACTCCATTAACTACGTCCTCATGGACATCAGCTCGCTCTGCTTTGAGAACCCTGACACCCTTGGTACCAGTGTCCGCACCTACCTCGACGCGCTCCAGAACGAGCTCATCGAGCAGAACAAGGAAGTTGACGCCGCTATGCTGGCCGAGACGACCACCGAGGGTCGCACCGCTCTGGCCAACAAGGCAGGCAAGGCTGCCACCGAGAACACCTACAAGAAGTGCAAGGCCCTGCTCCAGGAGATGCGCGCTTATCAGAAGGCCGGAAACTTTGACGAGCGCTTCACCCCGAGCGACCTGAACACCGAGACCAAGGGCCTCAAGGAGTCCATCACCTACGCCAAGGACGCCCTTGCCACCGACCCGGTCACCCCGGATCAGCCCGGCACTCCCGAGCAGCCCGGTAAGCCCGAACAGCCCAGCACCCCCGAGCAGCCTGAGCAGCCCACTAAGCCCGAGCAGCCCGCTGTCAAGCCTGAGAAGCCTGGCAAGTCGGACAACACCACGACCACGGTAACCACCAACAAGACGAACACCAAGGGCGGCCTGCCCACCACTGGCGATCGTTTTGATGGCCGCATGGTGGCCGCATTCGCCATCGCTGGCGTTGCCGTCATCTCCGCAGGCGGTTATATCCTCTATCGCCGCAACAAGGAGTAATCCCTCACTGGTGCGGGCGGGATGGCACGGTTCGTCCCGCCTGCCTTTTTGACCAGTGGGAAACACCGCTGAAATCTTTTCAAAAAAGATTTCCCCGCAAACACTTTGCTGTGCTATAGTGCAGCGCAACAGCAATCAGGTGCTACTGCGCCACGGCATCACGAAAGGAGCCACCGATATGAAGAACACGATGAAGTCTCTCAACAACTGGTGGTGGCGTGATGCGAATACGATCGGTCGACGGTGAGTCCCTCACGCCTGTTTTTGCGCTCTAGGTGATTGGAAGGCCTCCGGTTTCGACCGGGGGCCTTTTTCTATCTCGAGCCCGATCGCATTCGCATCACGCGCCTCCGCTTTTCTCTTACACCCCCTTCCGAAAGGATTTTCACCATGTCCCAGAACACCACCGCCACCCAGCCCCGTACCGTCCAGACCGCCGACCGCGGCAAGCTCGATGTCCGCGCCCTTGTCCTGCTCGCCATCCTGCTTGCCGCCGGCTTCATCCTCAACTTCACTGTTGGCAAGGCCATCTCGGGCATCTCGGGCGGCATGATCAGCCCCGAGTTCATCATCTCGGCCTTCTGCCTCACTATCCTGGTCGTTCGCCCCAATATTGGCCAGGCGCTCGTCATCGGCCTCATCTCGGCCGCCGTGATTCAGATCACCACCACCTCGCCGTTCGTCGATTTTGCCGCCGAGGGCATCGCCGCTATGCTCATGGCCGCCATCGTCAACGCCGCTGGCAAGAACGGGCAGGTTAAGCCTGCCATCGCCATCGTCGCAACCTTCGTGACCACCTTTGTCTCGGGCGTTATCTTCATGGTTATCAAGATGGCTATGCTCGGCGTGGTGGGCGAGCTCGCTGCCGCTATGCTGCCCGTGGTCGCCATGACCGCCGTCTTTAACGCCATTCTGGTCGGTGCCCTCTACTTGCCCATCCAGAAGGCCCTTAGGCTCAACTAACCCGCTCGGCTTTACGAGCCACCCCATCTTGGCGTTCATTCGACGCTCGCGTACCCAAGTACGCTTCGCTCCTCTTTCGCGCCAACCTGGGGCCCCTCGTAAAGCCGTCTCCGTGCTTCACCACCAAAGACCGTCCCAAACAACGAGCTTTTTTGGGACGGTCTTAAACAACTGGTCATTTAAGACTGTCCCCAATGACTATGAAAGGTATCCATGGAAACGATCATCAACGTCGACGATGTCTCGTTCTCCTATGGCACGCAGACCGAGCAGGCGCTCAGCCACATCTCGCTCAGCGTGAACAAGGGAGATTTCATCGGCATCATCGGACCCTCGGGCGCCGGCAAGTCCACGCTTGCCGCCTGTCTGTC
>USCS01000157.1 GCA_900552875.1 uncultured Collinsella sp.
TCGCGCGGCGGGGTCCTTCCGTCCTGCGGAAAGATTTGGGAAGTAAGCCCTGGGGCCTCCGATGGGGGCGGTTCCAGCCGAGGCTATTCGTCGCCGAAGCTGATGCCCAGCGCCTTGGCCTCGCGCACCAGATCGCTCTGGGGGTCGACATACTTGAGCTTGCCGGCAACATCCTCGAGCGGCATGTGGCACATCTTGCCGTCACGCAGGGCAATCATGTAGCCAAACTCGCCGCGTAGGCACCCCAGTGCCGCCTCGACGCCGCACTGGGTCGCAAAGATGCGGTCCTGGGCGTCGGGCTGGCCACCGCGCTGCGTGTGGCCGGGGATGGCGACGCGGGTCTCGCGACCGGTCTTGGCCTCGATCTCCTTGGCGATGTCGTAGACGATCGACGGGCTCGTGCGCTCGGCGAGCTTCTTCTTGTACTCCTTCTTGGACAGCGCCGCGTCCTCCTTGGAGATAGCGCCCTCGGCGACGGCCACGATGGTAAAGCGGCTGCCGGTCTCCATGCGATGCTCGATGGTCTTGATGACCTGGTCCATGTCGTAGGGGATCTCGGGAATCAGGATGACGTCCGCGCCACCCGCAACGCCGGCGTACAGCGGGATCCAGCCAACCTTGTGGCCCATGATCTCGATGACGAACACGCGGCCGTGGCTCGAAGCGGTGGTGTGGATGTCATCGATGCACTTGGTGGCGACGTCGATGGCGCTCGTAAAGCCAAAGGTCATCTCGGTGCCCCAGGTGTCGTTATCGATGGTCTTGGGCAGGGCGATAACGTTGAGGCCCTCTTCGCGCAGGCGGTTGGCGGTCTTGGTGGAGCCGTTGCCGCCCAGCATAAACAGGCAGTCGAGCTGCAGCTTGTGATAGGTGTGGACCATTGCGGGCACCTTCTCGACGCCGTCGGCCTCGGGAGTGTCCAGACGCTTGAACGGCGTGCGGCTCGTGCCCAGGATGGTGCCGCCGCGGGTGAGGATGCCGCTAAAATCGGCGGGCGACATGACGCGGAACCTGCTGTAGATAAGGCCCTGGTAGCCGTCCTCAAAACCGTAGATCTCGATAGGCTCTTCGCTATTGGTCATGAGCGTTTTGACGATGCCGCGCATGGTGGCGTTGAGCGCCTGGCAGTCGCCGCCACTGGTAAGAAGACCGATTCTAAGCATGATGAGTCCTTCCGGGCAAGTTATAACATGCGCATAAGTTTACCCCCGCACACTGTTGATGCGGGGGTAAAACGTGTTAGCTCAGATGTATAGAAATGTAAGCAACGTCAGGCGATCGTAAGGACGACGGCGCCAGCTCCTTACAGCGCGAAGGCGTCGACGTCGCCCCAGTGACGGCGCAGCGTAATAGCGGCGGCGGGTTCGGTATTGTCAAAGACGACCGACCACTGCGTGTTGCTGGTGATGTCTTCCGGATTGGGCTCTTGCGCCGCAGCGCGTAGGGCTTTCCAAGTGACTGCCTCGTCTTGGGCGCCGGCATGGGCGTCAAGGACATCGGCGATGGCGACGGCGCGCTCTTTACCATGGCCCAGCTCGCCATTCTTTTGGTTGGGCAGCACTTCGTCACCATAGCAGGCGTAGAAGTTCGTAACCTGGCGTACGGGAGTCGCTTTGAAAGCGCGGTCCGGATCGTGCGGATCCCACTCTACTACGCGCGCGTCACCGGAGGCGTCGTTGATAAAGAAGTGGTAATCGCGTCCGGCCATGGCGTGCATGTCGTAGGCAGAAAGCAGGTCGACAGCTTCTTGCGTGGTGGCGGCACGGTCGAGCACCAGACGGATGGCGAGCGAGGTATTGATGACGGGGCGTTGCGTGTCCTGGTCACAGGGCCTGGAATCCAGGGTGAGTACGGCAATGGACACGCCGCATTCGTTAACACCGTCGAGCTGGGCAAACGGGCCCATGAGTGCGGCGGCGCGTCCGGCGACGGAGTCAAGCGGAGTGTTATCGCCCAGGTTGTTAAGGGCGGTAAACCCGACGGAGGCATAGCCGCCGCGTGGGTGATTGCGCACCAGCAGCGCCGAGGTGTCGTCCTTAAAGTCGTAATTGCGACCGGTGCGCACGCGGCCTTCGGCATCTACGGCGACAAAAGCGCTGCAGGCAAACTGGGGCGCCTGGACATGTACCGGCATACCGGGCAGCACCTGTGCCATCACGGCATCGATGTAGGCCTGGTCGTCGCGCACGCCAGCGGCGATGATGCGGTCAAGGTCGTAGTCGTAAGCGATGTCGATTGCGTACAGGTCATAGCCATCCGCGTAGCCGGTTAAGCGTTTGAGCGACGCGACGGACTTGATTTGCTTGCGGTAAACGATGCCAGCGGCAGCGGCAAGGCCGAAGGCGACTCCCGCGACACCGCAGGCGATGGCAATGTTACGTGGCTTCATGACGGCTCCTCTCGTCCTGTTGGCGCAATTGTCGCAAAAGGAGCGCGGGCATGATGGCTCAACTTGGTGAGCGGCGCGGAATTAAGCACGGAATGAAGAGTGCGGCGCTGGCGTGGCGGGGTATGCTGGAGGGGACCATCAACCCAGCGAAAGGGGAGAGCATGACGGATCAGGAAACGCCCGAGCGCGCGCACGTGACGGCCGACGATATCGAGGCCGCCAACGACCTTATCGACTTTATCGAGGCATGCCCCAGCATGTTCCATACGGCGGCGACCATTATGGCCGAGCTCGACGAGGCGGGCTTTACCTACCTGCCCGAGAACGCGGCATGGGATATCGAGCCGGGCGGTCGTTACTACACGCAGCGCAATACCTCGAGCGTTGTTGCCTTTAAAGTGGGCGAGGACCTGGCCGCGACGTGGGGCGAGGACGGCGTTGCCGGTGACTATCATTTTCAGCTCACGGCGTCGCATAGCGATTCGCCGACGTTTAAGGTCAAGGCCGTGCCCGAGCTCGATGGCGCGGGCGAGACGCTGCGCCTGAACACCGAGGCCTACGGCGGCATGATCGACTACACCTGGTTCGACCGTCCGCTGGCACTCGCGGGCCGCGTACTGGTACGCGAGGGCGACCGTATCGAGAGCCGCCTGCTCGCTACAGAGCGCGAGGTCGCCATTATCCCGAGTCTCGCCATCCACATGAACCGCGGCGTTAACGAGGGCTTTGCTCCCAACCGAGCCGTTGACCTGTGTCCGCTCATCAGCGCCGGCGAGCTTAAGCAGGGTGACTTCGATGCCCTGATCGCCGAAGAGCTGGATGTTGAGCCCGAGCAGATTCTGGGTCGCGACCTGTTCCTGGTCAATCGTCAGGATGCGCGCATTTGGGGCTGGGCCGATGAGTTTATCTCGACGCCCAAGCTCGACGACCTGGCCTGTGCCTATACCTCGCTACAGGCATTTTTGGGCGCCGAAAACGCGCACGACGTCTCGGTCTTCTGCTGCTTTGATAACGAGGAGGTTGGCTCCGAGACCAAGCAGGGTGCCATGTCGACCTTCTTGGCCGACGCGCTGCGCCGCATCAACGGATCGCTGGGTTTTGACGACGAGTCGTACCATCGCGCACTTGCTACCTCGATGCTTGTAAGCTGCGACAACGCACATGCCGTGCACCCCAACCACGCCGAGAAGTGCGATGCCCGCAATCAGGTGGTGCTCAACGGCGGTATCGTCATCAAGGAAGCCGCCAACCAGCACTACTGCACCGATGCCTTTAGCCGCGCGGTGTTCCAGGCCATCTGCGATGACGCCGACGTGCCCACGCAGGCCTTCGCCAACAAGAGCGATATGGCCGGCGGCTCCACGCTCGGCAATCTGTCCAATATGCAGGCGAGCATGCATGCTGTGGACGTGGGCCTGCCGCAGCTTGCCATGCACTCGAGCTACGAGACCGGCGGCGTACGCGACGTGATGTACGCCATCCGCGCTCTCACCGCGTTCTACGAGCGCAACCTAACCATCAACGGCGCCGAAAGCGTGGAGCTCTAAATGCGAGCCGAAGACGAGAAGACCGAGGGCAGGTCTCAACTAATCGATCAGGGGTCGAAGCTGTTCGCCGCCGCTTGCCATGAATCGGGAATCGACGTGTCCAACGCGTGGCCGGCGAGCGATGAAGAACTCAAGCGTAGCGCCTATTCGGACCACTTTGGTAAGGAGATGGACTGGCTTTAATAGGCGAAACGCCCGAAAGCGCCAGATGAATGTCTGATATCACTTTGACAAAAGTATCGCAGGCAAAACCAACGTAATGGTGCAAACTAACCTGACCCCATTGCACCAAAAAGGGAGAATGCCGCAGGTCGGACAAAAGTCAGCGAGAGCCCGCCAGAGCGAGCAAGGTGACGTGAAAGAGGAGGGCATAGGCCTTTTGGCCATGC
>USCS01000158.1 GCA_900552875.1 uncultured Collinsella sp.
CCCGCTTTTTTGACTCACGCAGTGCCCCTGCGAATCGAAGGTGAATACTTTTCCCGTTACTTAGTACTGCTCGATGCCCATGTAGCGACGAATCTCAGGGCTGTGGTCGAACACCTTTCCGCGGGCGGCGCGCAGCTCGCAGCTCATGTTGTAGAAGAAGATCGGCTCCAGGTACGAACGCACGCTGGCGGGCACCTCGCCCACGCCGTACTCGAGTGCATCGAGCACCATTACCGTATCGGTATGCGTGTTGAGGAACGCCAGCGCGCGCTCCTCCATGGGGCGGCACTCGCCCGATCCGAGCTGCACAAAGTAGAACACGCCGGGCTCGGTGGCCTCGAAGGGGCCGTGGAAGTACTCGCCGGAGTGGATGTAGCAGCAGTGCTGCCACTGCATCTCCATGAGCGAGCAAATCGCCATGGCATAGGTCTGGCTAAAGTTGGGGCCGGAGCCCAGGATATAGAAGAACTTGTGCTGCTGGCAGAGCTCGGCAAAGCGGGCGCCCAGCTCGGCGTTGACCTTCTCACGGGCGGCGGGCAGCAGCGCATCCATCTGCTTGAGGCCGGCATACATGTCGGCAAGCGCCTCGTAACCCTCCTGCTGGTCGAGCAACTCGGCGGCGATCAGAGCGCCGATGCCCTGCGGCACCTCGGCCTGCGACACGCCCTCGCCCCACGGATAGACCCAGGTAGTCCACTTGCCGTTGTCGATCTTTGAGCCCTCGCAGTCGGTGAGGGCAACGACTTCGGCACCGGCGGTCAGCGCCATCTCGCAGCCGTCAACGACCTCTTGCGTGTTGCCGCTGTGGCTGCAGGCGATGACGAGCGACTTCTCGCCAAGACTCTTGGGAGCCATCAGGCAAAACTCGCGTGCCGTGTAGACCGTCGAGGTAAACGTGGTGGCCTCACGCTTGAGCAGCTCGTTGGCCGGCATGAGATCGATCATCGAACCGCCACAGGCGATCCAAAAGACGTTCTCGATCTTGCCCTTGCGCTCGATGATTTCCTGAACCAGATCATGTGCGTTCATGCTGATGCTCCTCCTTGTGGGGCGGCTTTGAACGACGACAGCTCGTACCTGCTGTCGTTCTATGTTGTCCTATTTATAGCACGTGTAACAACGCCCGTGAAGTCATCTCAGCAAATTTGTTCTATGTTGTTCTATCTGTGGACGTTAGATGTCGAAGACGTAGCGCGAGCCCACGATCTTTTGGCGGCCGAGCAGTAGAGGGCGCCCGCAGGCGTCGGTAAAGTAGGCCTCCATATAGAAGAGCGGCTCGCCGACCGGCACCTCCAGCAGCGGGGCCGTCTGAGCATCGGCAAGCGCAATCTCCACGGTACAAGGGTCGGACTTGAGCGGCGCGCGGCCCGAATACTCGGCAACGAGTGCAAAGATCGAGTTATCGGCGAGGTCCTCGTCGGCAAGTGTCTGCAGGTAGGGATGGTCGGCCAGCACAAAGGCGTTGTTCTCGAGCATGACGGGGATGCCGTCGGCCGTGCGCACGCGCTCGACCACGATAAGCTCGCAGCCGGGCTCCACGCCAAAGAACGCCGCATCCTCGTGCGTCGCCGCGACCACCGTGCACGACACCAGACGCGCACCCGGCACCATGTCGTTGGCAGCACAACCCTCAGTAAAGCTCTGGACGTCACCCTTCTGGCGAATCTTGCGCTTGAGCTTAGGAGCGCACACAAAGGTACCCCTCCCCTGCTGGCGGTTGAGATACCCCGCACGCGACAGCTCCTCGATGGCACGGCGCACGGTGATGCGCCCCACGCCGTAGGACTTCGCGAGCTCCATCTCGGAAGGAATGCGCGAGCCGACTGCGTACACGCCGCGCGCGATTTCGCCCTTTAGGTCGTCCATGACCTGCTGGTACAGCGGCACGGCGGACACGTCAGCGCGGCCGGTTTTATCGTCGAATGCCATCGTTACGCTCCATCCCGCGCATGCTCGGACTCAAATTCTTCAATCGCCGCCATAAACTGCTCGCCAAAGGCATCGGCCTTTTTCTCGCCAATGCCGTTGACCTGAATGAGCTCGTCGCGCGTCTGCGGGCGCAGGCGGCACAGGCCGCGCAGGGCCTTGTCGGAGAAGACCATGTACGGCGCCATCTCCAGCTCCGTCGAGATCTCCTTGCGGAGGGCACGCAGGCGCTCGAACAGCTCGGCATCGTCGCCCACGCGCGGGCGATGATCCAGCTCGGCCTCCTCGCGCAGCAGATCGACGGCGCGGCGGGCGCGGGCCGAGGCCTTGCGCTTGGACGCGCGACGCTTAACGGTAAAGGCAAACGCCTCGTCCTCGACCTCGCTGGCACGCGGGCCCAGCCCCACGACCGGGTACTGCCCCTGCGAGGTGGCAAGGTAGCCACGGCCGCACAGCTGGCCGATGATGTCCTTGATGCGCCCGACCGATTCGCTCGACAGCTCACCGTAGCCGCGGTCCTCGTCCAGATGCATCTGGCGAATGCGCTCGGTGTTGCCGCCGTGGAGCACATCGGCGATCAGCGACTTGCCAAAGCGCATGGGACGCACGGCCACATAGCGCACAGCGGCGCGGGCCATATCGGTGACGTCCTCGACCTCGAACTGCGTGAGGCAGTTGCTGCAGTTGCCGCAGCCCTCGGCGTCGTCTGCCGTGCCGCCCGCGGCGGCTGCCGCATGCTCGGCCGCGACTTCGTCGCCAAAGTAGCGCAGCATGTATTCGCGCAGGCAGCCGGTGGTATTGCAGTAGCCCTCCATCTGGCTGAGCAGACGATAACGGTTCTGGAGCGCCCACGCGCGCTGCTCGTCATCGAGCGCCTCGTCGGCCGCATCGCCGCGGTCGATCAAAAAGCGGCGCATGCGAAAATCGTTGCCGTTCCACAGCAAGTGGCAGCTGGCCGGATCGCCATCGCGGCCAGCGCGGCCCGCCTCTTGGTAGTATGCCTCGATGCTCTCGGGCACGTTGTTGTGAATCACGTAGCGCACGTTGGGCTTGTCGATGCCCATGCCAAAGGCGTTGGTGGCAACCATCACCTGAATGTCGTCGTCGATAAAGGCACGCTGGCTTTGACGGCGGGCGTCATTGCCCATGCCGGCATGATAGCGGCCAACGCGAATGCCGCTGGGGCCCAGCGCCTCGGCAAGCTCGCCTGCCAGCGCATCGACCGTCTTGCGAGTCGAGCAATACACGATGCCGCTCTCGCTCGAATGCGCGATCACGTAGTCGCGCACCCACGTGGTCTTGGCCTTGTCGCCCATCTCCTCGCAACCAAAGTAGAGGTTCTTGCGATCGAAGCCCGTCACCACCGTCGCCGGGTTTTGCAGGCCGAGCATCTGCTGAATGTCCGCGCGCACACGCTCGGTCGCCGTAGCGGTAAAGGCCGCCACGATGGGGCGCTGCGGCAGGGAATCGATGAACTCGCGAATCTGCAGGTAGGCGGGGCGGAAATCCAGGCCCCATTGGCTCACGCAGTGGGCCTCGTCAATGGCCACGAGCGGAACGCCGATGCCGCCTTCGGCCGCAGCTTCCTGCGCAAAGGCTAAAAAGCGCGGCTCGAGCAGGCGCTCGGGCGCCACATACATAAGCTGGTAGCGCCCCTCACGAGCGCGCTTGAGCACGGTATTTTGCTGGGCCGGAGTAAGACTGGAGTTGAGATAGCTGGGTCGCGCACCCGCCGCGAGCAACGCGCGGGTCTGATCCTCCATAAGCGACAGCAACGGACTCACCACAAAGGTGATGCCGGGCAGCATGAGCGCAGGCACCTGGTAGCAAATGGACTTGCCGGCGCCTGTGGGCATAACGCCGAGCGCATCGCGGCCGGCAAGAATCGCATCCACCATGCGGTCCTGCCCCGGGCGAAACGAGGTGTAGCCAAAATAGGCGCCGAGCGTGTCGAGCGCCATCTGCTGCATGCTATCGGTCATGATTTCCTAACGTCCAAGTCATCTGCCGCCGATTATACGCCGCCACGCGGACCGGTGCCGCACGGCTATCAGCCACGCTCATTCTGCGGGTAGTCATTGGGGACGTTCTTGAATGACTAGCCATTTAAGAACGTCCCCAACGACTAAGGAGTGTCCCCAGGTGCCGGCAGAAGAGGAACGTCTCCAAGTGCCGGCCCGGCAACGTCGATGTTTTATCTCTTGACAAGCACGGAAACGTCGCTGGTTGAGCATAAGTCAGCGAAAACACCCCTAAGCGAGCAAGGTGACGTGAAAGAGGAGGGAAGCGTACTTCGGTACGCGACCGACGATTGAACGTCAGATTGCCGCTTAGGGGCGTTTGCAGCGTC
>USCS01000159.1 GCA_900552875.1 uncultured Collinsella sp.
TATCGCCTACGTCACCGAACAGCTACCCGCCGACGAGCAGACGATCAGCTCGGTCATCAAGCTGATCGAGCACCTGCAGGACGGTGCCACGGGTCGATTGTTTGACGATCTGATCACGACCGACCCCCAAAGCTATGCCCTCTCGCTATGGCGGCGCTACGCCATTACGCAAAATGCCGAGCGCATGCACGCGAGCATCGTCGGCATCCTTGCCGAAAAGGTCATGTGTCTGGGATTCGACGGTGCGGCACAGCTCTATCGTGAGTGCCATCAGGTGGACTTCGCTTCCATGGGACACACCCCCTGCGCCCTGTTTGTAACCGTGAGCGATATTGACCGCAATCTCGATCCGCTGACCGGCCTCTTTATTTCGCAGGCGTTTATGGGCCTCATTCGTGAGGCCGATAGGCAGCCCGACGGCAGCCTGCCCGTGCCCGTGCGCTTTATGCTCGATGACTTCGCAAATCTGCAGATCCCCCAGATCGACAACGTGCTCTCGATTATCCGAAGCCGCAACATCTGGGCAACGCTGCTGCTGCAGTCGACCAACCAGCTCGATGCGCTCTATGGCGAGGCACGCGCACGCTCCATCATGGGCAACTGCGACACGCATCTGGTGCTGGCGTTCCAGGATCCCGAGAGTGCCCGGGTGTTTTCCGACCGCGCCGACGCGCTGCCCAGCACGCTCATGGCGACGCCGATCGATCGCTCGTGGCTCTTTGTACGCGGTCGCACTCCCGAACAGGTCGAGCGCTTTAGGCTCGAAGACCATCCGCTCTACGGGGAGCTGCCCGAGGTGCAGCGAGGCCATGCGGAGGCCGAGATCTAGGCGCAGGGTTCTCGCAGCGCGCGGCGCCCCGACAATGTTCCACAAAGGCCGTGCGCCCCGGGACCACGGCAAAGCAAAGGGGCCCGCATCCGATAGGATACGGGCCCCTGACTATAAGGCGCGATGCGTTAACAGCAGCGACTACTTGCGATGCGCGCGATAGAACTCGATAAGCGCTTGAGTCGAAGCGTCCTGCTCGGCCTTGGCGGCGTCGTCGTGGAAGGCCGGGGTGATCTGCTTGGCAAGCTGCTTGCCCAGCTCGACGCCCCACTGGTCGTAGGAGTCGATGCCCCAGACCGTGCCCTCGACAAACGTGATGTGCTCGTACAGGGCAATGAGCTCGCCGAGCGCAAACGGGGTCAGCGTGTCGCCGAAGATCGAGGTCGTCGGGCGGTTGCCCTCAAAGCAGCGGGCCGGGACGATCTGCTCGGGCGTGCCCTCGGCGCGCACCTCATCGGCCGTCTTACCAAAGGCGAGCGCCTTGGTCTGGGCTAGGAAGTTGCCCAGGAACAGCTCGTGGACATCCTGGCCGCTGTCGGTTGCGGGGTTGGCAGTGTTGGCGAAAGCGATAAAGTCGGCCGGGACCACCACGGTGCCCTGGTGCAGCAGCTGGTAGAAGGCATGCTGGCCGTTGGTGCCGGGCTCGCCCCAGAAGATCTCACCGGTGTCGGAGGTCACGGCGCTGCCGTCCCAACGGACATGCTTGCCGTTGGACTCCATGGTGAGCTGCTGCAGGTAGGCCGGGAAGCGGTGCAGATACTGGCAGTACGGCAGCACGGCGTGGCTCTTGGAACCGAAGAAGTTGACGTACCAGACGTTGAGCAGGCCCATCAGCGCGACGGCGTTGTTCTCGAGCGGGGTGTTGCAGAAGTACTCGTCGATGGCGTGGAAGCCCTCGAGGAACTGCTGGAAGCGCTCGGGGCCGAGCACGACGATCAGCGACAGGCCCACGGCGGAGTCAACGGAATAGCGGCCGCCAACCCAGTTCCAGAAACCGAAGGCGTTGGCGGGGTCGATACCGAAGGCCTCGACCTTCTCGAGTGCGGTGGAGACGGCGACGAAGTGCTTTGCCACGGCCTCGGCGTTCTGCTCATCGGAGCCGTCGATGGCGCCCTGAGCCTTGAGTTGCTCGAGCATCCAGGTCTTGACCTCGCGGGCGTTGGTGAGGGTCTCGAGCGTGGTGAAGGTCTTGGAGACGATGATCACGAGCGTGGTCTCGGGATCCAAGCCCTTGAGCTTCTCGGCCTGGTCGTTGGGGTCGATGTTGGAGATGTAGCGGCAGTCGATACCGGCGTCGGCATAGGGACGCAGAGCCTCGTAAGCCATGACCGGACCCAAATCGGAGCCGCCGATGCCGATGGACACCAGGTGCTCGATCTTCTTACCGGTTACGCCCTTCCACTCACCGGAGCGCACGCGCTCGGCGAAGGCATACATGCGATCGAGGACCTCGTGCACGTCGGCGACGACGTCCTGGCCGTCGACGATGAGCTGGCCCTTCTCGCTTGCCGGGCGACGAAGCGCGGTGTGCAGGACGGCGCGGTCCTCGGTGGTGTTAATGTGCTCGCCGGAGAACATGGCGTCGCGGCGCTCCTCGAGCTTCACCTCGCGGGCAAGATCGCACAGCAGCTTGACGGTCTCATCGGTCACCAGGTTCTTCGACAGATCGAAGTGCAGGTCACCGGCGTCAAAGCTCAGCTTGTTCACGCGCTCGGCATCGGCGGCGAACCAGGCCTTGAGGTCGATACCTTCGGCCTCGAGTTTCTCCTGATGAGCCTCGAGTGCCTTCCAAGCGGCAGTCGACGTAGCATCGATAGGTGCGGCAACAGTTGCCATAGAGTCCTCCTCAGCATACGGGCGCACGCCTCCATGCGCCCGGACATTCAGATGCCACTATTCTAGCGCAGGTCAAGACTACAATCAGCGAGCGTTGCCAATCGGCCCCCAAACGGCAACCGATCAAAAAGGGACAGGCTTTTTTGGCAGGTCAAACGCTTTACCAACCAAAAATAACCCGTCTTTTTATGGCAAATATTAGGCCGCGGCGCAGACGCTACCGAGCAACTCACGCAGAGGAGACCCGATGCCCTCCAGCAGTTCGGGCGCGATAATGGCAAAAACGGGAACCTCGCCGGTGCCCACGACAGCAGGCACCTTGCCCTCCGAGACAATGCATCCATAAGGCACAAAGCCGTCTTCGCCCGCATCGAGCGCCGCCATGCGACGCGCGAGCTCGCGCGCAAAGCCGGCAGTATCGGCATCGCCAATCGCCAGGACAAAGTCCACGCCTTCGTCGGTCGCCAGGGCTACGGCCTCATCGACCAAATCGTCTCCCCCATCGCCCCCGACCAAGCCGCAGCGAAAAAGCACGCGTTCGAGCAGAGCTTGATCAAGCGAGCCGAGCGCCGCCGAGACGAGCTCATCGTGCGTATGTTTGTCACCGCCCAACACGACCAGCGCCTTGGTGCCACCGTAGTGAGCGACCAATCGTCCGCACCAGCGAGCCACGTCTCCATCCGCAACAAGGCGCGTCGGCATACCAAACCCATAATTGACCATCTTTCCCACAACCCTTCCGTGCGTATAGGCGGTATCGATCGTTAGGCTCATGCTACGAAGCGAGCTTTTCCGAGCTGTTTCGCGCTCTTTAGGGCTGCGTTAAAAACCCGATGCAGCTGCACGCCTATACCTGCCAAAAAGGGACAGGTTTTGACGATGTCCGGATGAGCGGGTATTATCGAACATGTATTCGATAAGAACATGTGTTTGATGAAAGGGCACGGATGGCGCACGAGCAGCACACCTATATCTGCATCGACCTCAAGACGTTTTATGCCAGCGTCGAGTGCGTGGACCGCGGGCTCGATCCACTCACCACCAACCTGGTCGTTGCCGACGAATCACGCGGACGCACGACCATCTGCCTCGCCATCACACAGGCCATGAAGGACTTAGGTATTCACAACCGCTGCCGTCTGTTCGAAATTCCCGATGGCATCGACTACATCACGGCCGTACCGCGCATGCAGCATTACATGGAGGTGTCGGCGAAAATCTACGGTATCTATCTGGAATACGTCAGCCCCCAGGACGTGCACGTCTACTCCATCGATGAGTGCTTTATCGACGTGACGCCCTATCTGGACCTCTATCACACCGATGCGGAAGGGTTCGCCTGCACGCTGCGCGACGAGGTCCTCGCGCGCACCGGCATCACGGCTACGGTCGGCATCGGCCCCAACCTATTCCAGGCCAAGGTAGCGCTCGACATTACCGCCAAGCACGTACCCAGCCGCATCGGCATACTCGACGACGAGGCCTTTCGCAAGGAGATCTGGCCCCATCGTCCCATCACCGATATCTGGGGCATCGGTCCCGGCGTGGCAGCCCGCCTCGAGA
>USCS01000160.1 GCA_900552875.1 uncultured Collinsella sp.
GCACACCGCTCGACGTTGTGGTCACGGTTGGCATCGCCGGCTTTGTGCTGGTAGAGGCGATGCGCTCGCTGCTTCGATTGCGCATTCCCGTGTCGCGCGAAGCTGATCGGTCTGAGTAATAACGCCTTTAATTAGACCGATGCGTCCTGAACGCACCTGGCGTTTCGCCGAATGCTTCTTTAAATTTTGAGTAAAAGAATGACATGTTGGAGATGCCGACTTTTCGGGCTACATACTGCACGCTGCGCTCGGTGTTATTGAGAAGATATGCCGCCTCTGTGAGCTGCTGGTTGAGCTTGATTTGCGAAAACGTTTTGCCGGTTTTTTGCTTGATCAAGCTGCTGAGATAGCTGGTGCTATAACCCGTATCGCTCGCAATGCTTTCGAGTGTGCAGTCGCCGTAGCTTCGCTCAATATGATTCAGAATCGACACGATGCGTTCGTCCGACATGATCGCCTGGTTATCAGTTGCGGAGCGTCGGTACAGTCCTCGAATGAGAACAAGGAATAGGCTGACGGCGAGGTGCCTCATGAGTTCATTGGAATAGGCATCTTTAAAGTGATATTCGATAAAGAGCATCTCGATGAGGCGTCGCGCATGTCGGGCGTATTCCTCTGGAAGAATGAGATATTTTCGGGCCTCGCGGTTTTTGGACACAAAATCAAATAGAAGATTCGTTAATGGTGACGCGCCGGGTAGCTGGCTCAGGAACAACGAATCGAACATTTCTTTTTTGAAGACGATCGAAATGACGATATCATGCTCGCCCTTAACGTATGGAACGCTTCTGACTACGCCGGTGTTGCAAATGAGCACGTCGCCCTTTTTAAGGAGTAGTCGCCGTCCGTTGACGATAAACGTGCAGACGCCGTCGTACACGTAGTTAAGCTCCATATCCCGATTGATATGAGGAGGAATATCGGTAAAGCGCGACTCCTTGATAAGGCCCACGGGGTTTTCGTCGAGAGTTTCTTTCCAATCAAACAGATAGACCTCTTCGCCGTTAATGGTTGTGGTTTCCACCCTGTTATATCGCGGGCTGAGCTCTCCCGGATGTGTGCGATGCCACTCTTCGGTCTCGGTATGCGTATAGAGCAGCTGTTTGAGATTCGAATCCATGGGGTGCTCCAGGGGTGAACGGTAGAATCGATGCCTTAAACGGTATTATATCTAAAAAAATGTTATAAACAAACGCTTTCTATGCGATATCTTATGCATCTTGTTCTTCCTAGTATTGGGTTATCCGCTGGAGCATCCGATCAAGGAGGGCAAATGAGTAAGTTAAAACATGGGTTTGACTCCGACTTTTTATGGGGCGGAGCCATATCGTGCTCGCAGGCCGATGGCGCCTGGAATGAGGGCGGAAAGGGAAAGTCGACGCAGGATTGTCGATGGCTGGATGGTACCTGGACTCATGACCAGATTGAGGACAAGCATCAAAACAACCCCTTCTGCCATGACGAACTAATGAACGCTCTCGCAGATGATGGTGTTGAGTTCTACCCGTTTAGGCGCGGTAACGACTTCTATCATCACTACCGTGAGGACATCGCGCTTTTTGCGGAGATGGGCCTCAAGCTGTTCCGCACTTCTATTTGCTGGAGCCGAATCTATCCTAACGGAGATGATCTTGAGCCTAACCGCGAAGGCATCGAGTGGTATCGAAGCATGCTGGGTGAGTGCAAAAAGCACGGCATTAAAACCTTCGTCACCATGCTCCACTATGACATCCCGGTAAATCTTGTCACCACATATGGGGGATGGAAGAATCGCAAGACGATTGATTTCTTCGCCCGCTATGTCGAGACAATCGTTACGGAATTGGGCGATCTGGTCGATTTCTGGCTGCCTTTTAACGAGTTCAATGCAGCGCGTTTTTCGCCTTGGGACGGGGTCTGTCTGGTCAAAGACGAAGAGGGGGAGAACTTCGATCGAGCCATCTTCCAGTGCCTGCACCACGAGTTCGTTGCCAATGCGCGTGCCGTCGAGATTGTCCATCGTCTTTCGCCCGATACTCCCGTTGGCGGCATGATCGCTCGATTCTGTACGTATCCCGCCACCTGCCGTCCCGAAGATAACATGCAGGCTATTCACGACGACCAGTATTCCAACTGGTTCTATACGGACGTGATGGCTCGTGGAAAATACCCCGCTTATATGAATCGCTATTTCGACGCGTGCGATATCGAGATTCAAATGGAGCCGGGCGATGAAGAGCTCATCGCTCGCAACACGGTCGACTTCCTGGCCTTCTCGTACTACTTTTCCCAGGTATCCACCTGCGATCAGGGATGGGAGAAGACTGCGGGAAATCTGGTCATGGCAAACAAGAACCCTTATCTCGAGACGAGTGAGTGGGGCTGGCAGCTCGATCCCATTGGCCTGAGGGTTACCCTTAACCAGATGTATGACCGCTATGGGCTGCCCCTGTATATCGCCGAAAACGGCCTCGGTACATCTGATGTAGTCGAGGAGGATGGCAGCATCCACGACGAGTATCGAATCGATTATTTGCGCCAGCACATAAAGTGCCTTAAAGAAGCGGTGATCGATGGCGTTGACGTGCGCGGATACATGATCTGGGGATTCATTGACCTTGTTGCCTGCGGTCCTCTTACGATGGACAAGCGCTACGGGCTTATCTATGTCGATCTGGATAATTGCGGCAACGGCACTGCGGAGCGCTCGCGTAAAGACTCTTTCTATTGGTATCAGAAATGTATCGCCACTAATGGCGAGGATCTTGGGTAGGAGTGATTGTCGTGGCAGACAAGAAGGAACTGGCCGCTCGTGTCCTCGAGCTCGTGGGCGGCGCCGATAACGTTGTTATGGCAACGCACTGCATTACAAGGCTCAGATTCAACCTGAAGGACGATAGCAAGGCAGACCTGGAGGCCCTTAAGACGCTTGACGGCGCCTTGGGCGCGCAGGTTAAAGACGGACAGTGGCAAGTTATCATCGGCGCCAGCGTGGGGTCGGTATATGACGAATTGGAGCCCATGCTAGGTGACAGGATGGGTGGCGAGGTCTCCGCCGACGCCGAGCAGCCTGAGCTCCAAAAAGGTTCGTCTCGCGTATTCGATATCATCACCGGCATCTTTTCCGCTATCATTCCCGCACTGGTGGCGGGAGGCATCGTAAAGGGCATCCTGGCTGCTATCGCGGCTTTTGGAATCGACACGGGTGCCGGCGACTTTGCGATATTCAATATGATTTCGGATATCCCGTTCTACTTCTTGCCGTTTTTGCTGGCAATGTCTACAGCTGATAAGTTCCGGGTCAACCGTTCGCTTGCGCTTTGTGTTGCCGGATCGCTGATGTACCCGACCATTGTCAACGCTGTCGGTACGGGCGAGACGCCCCTTGCGCTGTTCGGTTTTGCGGTGCCGATTTTTAGCTACGCCGATTCCGTGTTCCCGGTTATCTTTGGCGTCATTGGCTTGTCTTTTGTATATCGTGCAATCGACAAAGTCGTGCCGGATCTTTTTAAGCTCGTTGTCGTTCCGGCGCTCTCCCTTGCTATCGTGATTCCCGTCAACCTGTTTGTGCTCGCTCCGATTGGTGCCTGGTGCGGTCTTGGTCTTGCCAACGGTATCGTCTGGCTATTCTCGACGTTAGGCCCCGTTGCCGGTTTTCTGCTGGGCTTCTTTATGCCGCTTATCGTGCTCTTCGGCATGCATCAGTCAACGAGCCCTATCCAGATTTCCAATATCGCAACGCTTGGGTATGACTATCTGCTCCCGATCTCTTTCTGCCATAACCTCGCCGAAAGCGGTGCGTCTTTTGGTGCAGCCCTGCGCATGACCGACGAAAAGCTCAAGTCCGCTGCAATGACGTGCGCCTTCTCAGCATTTATGGGAATTTCCGAGCCCGCCTTGTTTACCGTTCAGGTTCCTAACAGGACTCCGCTTATCGCTGCGATGATTGCGGATGGCATTGGCGGTGCGCTTACCGTTGTTCTCGGCGCAAAGTGCTTCGGCTTTGTTATGCCCGGCATTACCTCGTTGCCCGTTTATGCCGATCCAAGCGGCAATCCCATGAACCTGATCATGATTGTCGTCTGCATCGCTTTGACTTGGGTTATCTCTGCGGCGCTCTCGTTTGCGCTCTATGGTCGTTTCGACAAAAAGTAACGACGTTTTGAGATAGACATTATTAATCGGGCGCTCGCCGGGGAATCGTTCTGCGACGC
>USCS01000161.1 GCA_900552875.1 uncultured Collinsella sp.
GCCGAAGAGGCCAAGCTGCTTGATGCCCAGGAGGGCACGCCGGTGTTCTACAAGGCTTCGCACGAGCGCGACGAGAACAATGGTTTTGTCGAGTACTGCAAGGCCGTGATTCTGCCGACCAAGTATCGGTTTGCCGATAACGGCGAGGCGGACGGCGTTGCGACGAAGGTGGGTGTCGAATGGCTGAAGCAGTAGAGGGCCTGCCGGTCTACAAGCAAATTCGCCGTTGTATTGCGGAGCGAATCGAACGCGGTGACTATCCGACGGGTTCGATGATACCGTCCGAAAACGAGCTTGCCGAGGAGTTTGGCACCACGCGCCTGACGATTCGAAGCGCCATGGACGAGCTGGTCAAGAGCGGTCAGATCCGTCGCGTGCAGGGCAAGGGTGCCTTTGTGGGGCACAAGTGGTTTGACGAACATGTTCGCAAGGGCGGCTTTCGTCAGACGGTCCTGGCCTCGGGCGCGACGCCGTCGGTGCGCATCTTGGCGCGTTCCAAGCGCTACGCCGGTCCGTACTATGCCGACCTGTTCGGTATCGCCGAGGACGACTTGCTCTACTCTGTGCGCCGCCTTAACTGCATCGACGGCGAGCCCGTGTCGATTGAGATGACGCTGATTCCGTGCCTGCTGTTTCCGGGTATCGAGGATGTCGATATTTCGGTCTTCAGTCTGTACGAGACATACGACATGCTCGGCCGAAAGCCGGACAAGTCGATCGAGAAGCTCGATATCGAGGCACTGGGTGCGCGCGACGCGAGCCTGCTCGATCTTGAGGCGGGCGATTTGGCGCTTGTGCTGGAATGCCTGACCTACGATGCGAGCGGACAGGTCATCGAGCACGCCAAGTCCTTTACCCGCGGCGACGCCGGCGGTTATTCCTACAACTATTAGCGTTGAGAGCGTCCTCGCGCACGGCGGGGGCGCTCGTTTTTTGAGGATATGTGCCGCTTGACCGATGAGCGGCCAAAACTGACCGTCTACCGAGAGGGGAGAACGAAATCGAAAAATCGGTATTAAAAACGGCTAACCTGTTATCGTTCACTGGTATTAAGAACCTTTGAATTGTTGAGTTTGCGGCCAAGATGACCGCAAGATTAAGCGAGACGAATGGGACGGCAAGCCCGTTCGTACCCGTGCGACAATTCAAACTGCTCGTGAAAGGAGCGGGAATGAAGGAGACCGAGAAGATCGAGATCGTGCACTTCGACCAGGAGGGCTACCTCGAGGACGGCAGGAACGTCTACGAGGCCGGCAAGCGGATGACCGCCCTGGCCGACCGCGTGCACGAGGAGGGCTACGACGCCGTCTTCCTGATGGGCGTCGGCGGCACCTGGGACGAGTTCATGCAGCTCGAGTACCTCATGAACAAGTTCGGCGACCGCGACCTCGAGGTCTACCTGATCCACGCCGCCGAGTGGAACGTCATGGGCCACAAGCGCATGACCGACAGGTCCGTCGTGCTGACCGCCTCCGAGTCCGGCACCACCCCCGAGGTGCTCGAGGCCGTCGGCAAGATGAGGGAGATGGGCGTGCGCGTCTTCGCCATGACCAACCCCGAGGGCAAGATCGGGCAGGCCGTGGGCGCCGAGAACTGCGTCATGATGGCCTCCGACCACGGCGCCGGCGGCTGCGAGAAGGGCTACTACCTCGCCGACTGCTTCGGCCTGCGCCTGCTCAACCGCCGCGGCTGCTTCCCCAAGTTCGACCTGTTCATCGAGCAGACGAAGGACGTCTGGAAGGACATGCTCGACATCCGCAAGCGCTTCGAGCCGCGCGCCGAGGAGCTCGCCAGGAAGTACGCGCTGGCCGACTACACCATGTTCATCGGCTCGGGCGCGCTGTGGGGCGAGACCATCCTGTACTCCATGTGCCTGCTCGAGGAGATGCAGTGGAAGCGCATCCGCCACATCACCTCGCACGACTTCTTCCACGGCACGCTCGAGCTGCTCGAGCCCGGCGTCCCGGTGTTCCTGTTCATGGGAGAGGACGAGTGCCGCGCCCTGGACGAGCGCGTCCGCGCCTTCCTCACCAGCGGCGTGACCGGCGACGAGGACTACGTCATCATCGACACCGCCGAGTACGCGATCCCGGGCCTGGACGACGACTTCCGCGTCATCGTGTCGCCGTGGATCCTGTCGGTGCTCACCACCGACCGCCTCTCGCGCAACTACGAGCTGGTCACCAAGCACAACCTCAAGTACCGCCGCTACTACCACCAGTTCGACTACTAAGAGCTGGTCACGGGTCCGATATCTTGGCTGGTTGATATCTCGACCCTGCACAAGGGCGTCCGCATTTGCGCGGGCGCCCTTTTTGCGTTGTGACAAGAGACTGCTGCTAACCGCTCGCCCTATGTTTCCAAATGAATACGGTGTGAGCTGCGGACAAGGATTTTCCCCGCAAGCACTCTAGTATGCTAAAGTACCCAGAAGACCGGCGGAGCTATGCCGGTCTTCTGTTCTATACGAAGCACAGCATGAGGAGGCTCACCAGATGACGGCCACACCGTGGGGATTCCGGGACATATTGCCCGAGGAGGCTCAGGCGCGCGAGGAGATTGCGCTGACGGTGAAGGGCTGCTTTAGGGAGCATCATTACCTGCCGGTTGAGACACCGCTGCTCGAGGACAAGGGTTCGCTTGAGGAGGGCGGCCGCATCGCGGATACGCCGTTTAAGCTCTTCGATGACGACGGCCGCCTGCTGGTGGTTCGTCCCGACAACACGCTGCCGATCGTGCGCCTGGTCTCGACCCGCATGCGCGCGGCCGACCTGCCACTGCGCCTGCGCTACGAGGCGCCGGTGGTTCGTGAGTGCCAACGCAATGCCGGCGGTTCGCGTCAGTTTACGCAGTTGGGCTTTGAGCTCATCGGCGCGGGCGATACCGCGGGCGACGTGGAGATTGTCTCGCTGGTAGCGGAGGCCGTGCGCAAACTCGCGCTGCCCGATGCGCGCATTATCGCAGGTAGCGTGCGTCCGTTTAAGGAGCTGCTCGCGGCGTGCGAAGACCGCGAACTGGCTGCCGAGGCGCTGCGTTGCGTGCACGCCAACGACTTTGTGGGCCTCGATGCCCGCGTGGCGGAAAGCGCCGAGCCCGAGGCCGTCAAGGCTGCCATTAGCGAGCTGCCGCGCCTGCACGGCGGCGCCGAGGTGCTCGACCGTGTCGATGCGCTGCTGGCGGCGGCCGGTATCGTTGCGCCGTTGACGCGCGAGCTGCGTGCCCTGGTTGAGGGCCTGGCTCCCGAGGATGCTCAGGTGCTGTCCTTCGACTTCTCCATCATGAATTCTTTCGATTACTACACCGGTCTGGTCTTTAAGGCCTATGCCGGTGGTCTGCCCGATCCGGTCGGCTCGGGCGGTCGCTACGACTCCATCTTTACCGGCGCGTTTGGCGACGGCATCGAGGTGCCGGCGGCGGGTTTTGCCTTTTCGCTTGAGCGCCTGGAGGCCGCGCGCACCTCGGCCGAGGACGCCGCCTCCGATGGCGATCACGCCGTGGGCCGTGGTGCCGAGGCCCCGCTGCGCATCGCCGTGCCCAAGGGTTCGCTCAAGGCCGATACCCTCGACGTGCTCGAGGCCGCGGGTCTGGACGTCTCTGAGCTGCGCGATCCCGGCCGTCACCTGATCGTGCGCGGCCGCGATACGCGTGCCGGAGAGGGCGCGGTCGGCGATATTGAGTTTGTCATCGTGCGCCCCAGCGACGCGCCGGCCTTTGTGGGGTGCGGCGGCGCCGACTGCGGCATCTGCGGCTGGGACTCGCTCATCGAGGCTGACCTCAACTTGCTGCAGCTGGTCGATCTGGGCTATGGCCTGTGCACCTTTATTGAGGCGGAGCCCGCATGGCGCGCCGGCCAGGCCGAGCGCAACTATGCCCGCCGCGGGTCGCTTCGTGTGGCCACCAAGTACCCGCGCATCGCGAGCGCCTGGTATGCCGAGCGTGGCGTGAATGCCGACATCGTTTCGCTGCACGGCAATATCGAGCTGGGGCCCATCGTCGGTATGACCGACCGCATTGTGGACATTACCGCCACGGGTGCGACCCTGCGCGACAACGACCTGGTCATCACCGGCCGCATTATGGACTGCACGGCGCGCTTCTTCGTCAACCCGGGTTCCGCACGCCTGGATCCGCGCGTGCGCAACCTGGCCG
>USCS01000162.1 GCA_900552875.1 uncultured Collinsella sp.
CGCGGACGCCCCGCGCTCCGGTCGTTTTTTGTGCACGGCGCCGCGTCGTCTCTCGGACAGGCGTGCCCGTGCCGTTGAGCAAATAATGTTCAACCTGTGGTTCCGCTTTTCGGCCACGCCTGCGTGCTTGTCGTGCAGGGTAGGCTAGATGCAAGCGTAATACGTTAGAGCGCGGCGCCGCCACTTGGGCGGGCCGTGCTTTTTTAAGACGGGAACTTTCCCGTGAAAGGAGCCGCCCATGGCAGCAACTGAGCAGCTGTTCAACGTTCGTGAGCGCAAGCGCTTTGAACGTCACGACATTTGGGAGCGCATCGCCGAGAACGGCACGATTTCCGCCGCGGTCATGGTGATTGCCGCCATCGCCGCCGTCATTTGCGCCAATACCGATGCCTACGAGGCCATCCATCACTTTTTGGAGACCCCGCTGTATGTGGGTCTGGGCAACCTTACGGCTGGTCTCACCGTTGAGCTTTTCGTCAACGACTTCCTCATGGCGATTTTCTTTTTGTTGGTGGGCATTGAGCTTAAGTACGAGATGACGGTCGGCGAGCTCAAAAACCCGCGTCAGGCCATGCTTCCCATGCTTGCAGCCGTGGGCGGCGTCGTCGTTCCCGCCTGCATCTACCTGATCTTTAACCATGCCGGCGCGCACAACGGCTGGGCCATTCCCATGGCAACCGATATTGCCTTTGCGCTGGGCGTGCTGTCGCTTTTGGGCAATCGCGTGCCCAACGGCGTGCGCGTGTTCTTCTCGACGCTCGCCATCGCCGACGACCTCATCTCCATCGCCGCCATCGCCATTTTCTACGGTCAGAGCCCCAATCCGTTTTGGTTGGGCGCCGCCGCGCTTGTGACCTGCGCGCTCGTGTGGCTCAACAAGACGCAGCATTACCGCCTTGCCCCGTATTCGGTACTGGGTCTGCTGTTGTGGTTCTGCATGTTCAAGAGCGGCGTACATGCCACGCTTGCTGGCGTCATCTTGGCCTTTACCATCCCGGCCAAGTGCGGCGTCAAGCTCGATAGCCTCACCGATTGGTTGGGCGAGTGCCTGCCGCTGCTCGATGACCGTTACGATGACGAGGCACACATCCTGGGCCAGCATGACTTTACCGTCTCGACCACCAAGGTCGAGCGCGTCATGCACCGCGTGACCCCGCCGCTCATCCGCATGGAGCGTCTGATCTCCACGCCGGTCAACTTTGTGATCCTGCCG
Organism: uncultured Collinsella sp.; assembly: GCA_900552875.1. Lineage (GTDB taxonomy): Bacteria > Actinomycetota > Coriobacteriia > Coriobacteriales > Coriobacteriaceae > Collinsella. The sequence goes on from USCS01000162.1 coordinate 1,214, forward strand.
ATCTTTGCGTTCGTAAACGCTCAGGTTCGCTTAGTGGGCGTGGACATGAGCACGCTGCTCACCGACCCGGTGACGCTCGGCGTGTACTTTGGCATGCTGCTGGGCAAGCCGATCGGCATCTTTGGTATGACGTTTGCCCTGGTTAAGCTTAAGATCTCCGAGCTGCCGCATAACGTTAACTGGCACATGATTGCCGGTGTGGGCATTCTGGGCGGTATCGGCTTTACCATGTCGATTCTCATCAGCGGCCTTGCCTTCCCGACGGCCCAGTTTGAGGTTCTGGCCGCCAAGGCCGCTATTCTCGCCGGCTCTGTCACCGCGGCCGTACTTGGCATGATCTACATGAGTGTGATCTGCAAACACCCCGCGCCCAAGGACGAGTAAAAGCACATACAAGTTTGAAAACGCCGCCAGTGAACACCATCACAGGCGGCGTTTTAGTCATTCGGGACGTTCTTAATGACTAGGTTTATTCCACGGTGCCGTAGACGGCGCCCCAGCCGTGGGCGGCCAAGGCAGAGTTGAGCTGGTCGCAAAGGGACTGACGATCGTAATAGCCGGGCGGCAGCAGGTTGACGATTTCCATGAGATCGGGCGCCAGGTCCAAGATTTCGGCCTGTACGATCAGATCCAGACGGTCGATGGCGTGGCGGTCGTAAAACAGTCCGTCGACCAGGCGCTGCAGGTCGCCGAATTCCTCGGCCTGGAACGATCCGTACTCCATAGTGCCTCCTTGGGCGCTTCACGCCGGCATGCGCGGCGATTCGTAATTCATTGCGATGGACTTAATCTATCACGGCTTCATAACGTTGCGGCGGTGGCGGTCTATACTTAGACGAACTGCAACGTACCGCTTCGCGAAAGGTCGCACCCATGCAGACGATCTACCAGAAGATGGAAACCACCGAACTCGATGCCGCCATAGAGGCGCTCAAAGCCGAGGTCGCCCAGGTCAAGGCCAAGGGTCTGGCGCTCGACATGGCCCGCGGCAAGCCGTCGCCCTCCCAGGTGGACATCTCGCGCCCCATGCTCGATATCCTCAACGCCGACGCCGATCTGCACGATGGCAACGTCGACTGCTCCAACTACGGCTGCTTCGAGGGCATTCCCTCGGCACGCAAGCTGGCGGGGGAGTTCCTGGGCTGCCCCGCCGAGCAGACGCTCGTGCTGGGTTCGTCGAGCCTGCTGATTGAGCACGACATCGCCGGCATGTTCTGGCGTTGCGGTTCGTGCGGCAGCGAGCCCTGGGAGGCTTACGAGGCCGCGCACGACGGCAAGAAGGTCAAATTCCTGTGTCCTGTTCCCGGCTACGACCGCCACTTTGGCATCACCGCCGATCTGGGTATCGAGAACGTTCCCGTCGCGATGACCGACAACGGCCCCGATATGGACGAGATCGAGCGCCTCGTTGCCGCCGACGGTTCCATCAAGGGCATCTGGTGCGTGCCCAAGTATTCCAACCCCACGGGTATCACCTTTAGCGAGGACACCGTGCGCCGCCTGGTCGAGATGCCCACGGCCGCGCCCGATTTCCGCATCTTCTGGGACAACGCCTACTGCGTGCACGACCTGTACGACGAGACCGACGAGCTCGCCAACATCTTCGATCTTGCCCGCACGGCGGGCACCGAGGACCGCGTAGTGGCCTTTGCCTCGACGTCCAAGATCACCTTCCCGGGCGCCGGTATCGGCTTTATCGGTGCGAGCCCCGCGGTCATCGCCGAGTTCTCCAAGCGCCTGAAGGCCGGCCTCATCAGTGCCGATAAGCTCAACCAACTGCGCCACGTGCGCTTCCTTCCCACCATCGAGGCGGTCAAGGAGCACATGAAAAAGCATGCCGAGTTCCTGCGTCCGCGCTTTGAGGCCGTTGAGCGCAAGCTCACCGAGGGCTTGGGCGACACGGGCTGCGCCACCTGGACGCACCCCCGCGGCGGCTACTTTGTAAGCTTCGATGGTCCCGAGGGCTCGGCCCAGAAGGTCGCCGCGCTTTGCGCCGACCTGGGTGTCAAGCTCACGCCGGCCGGTGCTACCTGGCCCTATGGCAAGGACCCGCGCGACACCAACATCCGCATCGCGCCGAGCTATCCCACGGTCGAGGACCTGGAGGCCGCGCTCGATGTGCTGGTGCTGGCCGTTAAGCTTGTCGCTGCCGAGCTTGCTCGTGCCGAGCGCGCCTAACGCGCGGCTTCCCGTACTATCCGCACTTTCGATACGTAAAGGAGCGTATACATGGATTTGGGTATTTCCACCAACCCCACGCCAGAGCTCTACACCATTAAGGTGACCGGTGAGATCGATATCTCTAACGCCGATAGCCTGCGCAACGCCATCGACCTGGCGCTCGAGCAGCCCACCGAGGCCGTTGAGCTCGATTTTGCCCAGGTGAGCTACATCGATTCGACGGGCATTGGCGTGCTCGTGGGCGCCGCGCACCACGCGGTCGACCACGGCAAGCGTTTTGGCTGCGTCAACGTGCAGCCCCCGGTGATGCGCGTGGTTCAGCTGTTGGGTGTCGACCAGGAGATTTCGATCACCGCTGCATAATCTTTGCCCCCAAAAGGGCGTGCCGTTTGGCATATGTTTGTGATGCGCTCGGACGTTTTGGCGTCCGGGCGCTATACTTGACCGAATGAATAGACGAGTTCCGGCCGAATGGCGCGGTGCGGGCTCGACTCACATCGAGCCTTGGAGGTATGTGTGTTTGGTATTGGAGAGGGTGAGCTCGCGATCATCGTGGTCTTCGGCTTTTTGCTGTTTGGCCCGGATAAGCTCCCGCAGATGGGCCGCACGATCGGCCGTGCCATCCGTCAGTTCCGCGAGACGCAGGAAAAGATGACGGCCGTTGTTCAGTCCGAGATTATCGATCCGGTGAGCGAGGCCGCGTCGGCCCCGGTCAAGCCCAAGAAGGCTGCTGCGACCGACGAC
>USCS01000163.1 GCA_900552875.1 uncultured Collinsella sp.
GGAGACGGCGCTGTCCATTGGCGCCAATACCTTTGCGTTCTTTACGCGCAACCCGCGCGGTGGCAAGGCAAAAGAACTTGACATGGATGACGTGGCGGCTCTGCGCGAGCTTATGGCGCAAAACGACTTTGGACCGCTGGTGGCGCATGCCCCGTATACCTACAACCCCTGTTCTGTCAAAGAGCGGGCGCGCGAGTTTGCCCTGGAGGCCATGGCAGAGGACCTGCGGCGCATGGAGGCGCTGCCCGGCAACTACTACAACTTCCATCCCGGTGCGCATGTGGGGCAGGGCTCCGACGCCGGCATTCAGATGATTGTCGACACCCTGTGCCAGGTGATGTTTGAGGGCCAGCAGACGACGGTGCTGCTCGAGACCATGGCCGGCAAGGGTACCGAGGTGGGCCGCAGCTTTGAGGAACTGGCGTGCATTATCGAGGGCGTTGCCGCCAAGTGCCCAGAGCTGTCCGATAAGCTGGGCGTTTGTTTGGATACCTGCCATGTGAGCGATGCCGGCTACGACATCATCCATGATCTGGACGGCGTACTCGACGAGTTCGACCGCGTGGTGGGTATCGATCGCTTGCATGCCGTACACATCAACGATTCGAAGAACCCTTGTGGCGCCCATAAAGATCGTCACGAGTGCATCGGCAAGGGATACCTTGGCAGCGAGGAATTTGGTGGCGGTATGCAGGTTATGCAGAATATTGTATCGAATGGCCACTTGCGTTCGCTGCCGTTTATTTTGGAGACTCCGAACGAACTTGCAGGTTATGCAGCTGAAATTAGACTATTAAGGTTATTGCAGCAGTAATGACTGTCACAAAGTAGAGTATTCCATTCACGTTATGGGTTTGTTTCAATCAGTTTTCTCATTGCAGATTCGTAATTCCGGGTGCATAATAGCCAACAGTTTTTGCAGACCTCTGAATCAAACGAGGTCACCGGAAGGAGACTCATTATGAAGCTGAAGAAGCTTGGCGCATTTGCCGCCACGGGTGCTATGGCGCTCGCCCTTGCTCTGACGGGCTGCGGTTCGTCCAACGCCACCTCTGGTTCTGATGCCGGTTCCAGCAGCTCTGACGACGCTAAGGTCGAGAAGGTCGACGGCTCCAAGGAGTACGCGCTCGTCAAGGACGGCACGCTGACCGTCGGCACCTCTGCCGAGTACGCTCCGTTTGAGTACAAAGATGACAACGGCGATTATCAGGGCTTTGACCTTGAGCTCATCAAGGCTATCGGCGACAAGCTGGGCCTGGATGTCGAGTATGTCAACAATGACTTTGACACGCTGGTTCCGGGCGTCGCTTCGGGCGCCAAGTATGACGTTTCCATCGCGGCTATCACCGACACGCCCGAGCGTGAGAAGGAAGTCACTTTCTCCGATTCCTACTACATGGACGATCAGGCTATCGTGACCAAGGTCGATAACACCGACATCACTGCCGATAACTACAGCGAGAAGCTCAACAACGCTGACGCTACCATCATCGTCCAGTCTGGCTCGACCGCCGAGGCCTTTGCCCAGGAGAACTTCCCCAAGGCCAAGATCGTCCCCTACAAGGACGCTACCGAGTGCTTCAGCGCCCTGCAGTCCGATAAGGGCGACGCCGTAGTCACCAACCGCTCCGTTGCCAGCCAGCTGACCGCCGAGCAGTTCAACACCTGCCAGACCATCAAGCAGATCAGCACCGGCGAGGAGTACGCCATCGCCATCAACCAGGGCAACACCAAGCTCAAGGACGACATCAACCAGGCCATCAAGGACCTGACTGATGACGGTACCGTTGACGCCCTCATGGCTAAGTACAACATCAAGTAAAATAGCTACTTGATTGCGCGCGGGCCCTTTCCGTTTTGGCGGAGAGGGCCTTTGCGCTTCTCTTGACGGAGAGCTTTTCCGTCTCGTTTTGCCGGCAACTTCTACGATAGGAGCCACCTTGTCTCGACTGAACAAAGGGGCCGCGGAGCAGCGTTTTCCACTGCCCTCGATGCTCCAAAAGCTGGCCTGTGCCCTGGCTGTGGCGCTCGCCCTGGTATGCGCGGGGGCCTGCGTGCCCACGACCGCCCAGGCGCTTGAGACCGCAAAGATTACCGCCCGACCCAATACCGGTTCGGGTAGCGATGTGGTCGGCGGCACCGAGACGCGCATCACTTGGGAAGTTCAGGCCGATGCCGACGAGGAGCTGAGCGGTCTTTCGCTGACGTTTGTCGACGGCACGACGTTTGGTACCGATGACACGCGATTGACGATGCTCTCGGGCGAGGACCTCATGGATCGTACGCCCATGAAGCCCACGTGCAAGGCTGACGGCCAGACGCTCAAGATTGACTTTGGCGAGACGGCGCCTGCCGGCGGTTTTTTCCGTGTCGAGGTTTACGGTGTGACGTTTCCCGTCGAGGGCGGCGATGAGGCCTTTAGCGGCACCTATACGCTCGCCGACGGTTCGACCAAGAAGATTTCCAAGATTCCTCCCGTCGAGATTAAGGGCGTGACGGCATTCGATAACTTCCTGGCCGACCTTAAGGAGCAGCCGTGGGTCGAGGCCTGGAACTCCAATATGTTTCTGCGCCTGTTCTTAAACCCGGTCATTTTGGTCCAAAGCCTGCCGATCGTCTTTAAGGGCTTCCTCATGTCGCTCTCGATCGTGCTCGTGGCGTTTCCGCTGGCAATCCCCTTTGGCTTTGCCTTGTCGCTCATGCGCATCTCCAAGTCGCGCATCCTGCGTTGCCTTGCCGGCATCTATGTGAATATCATTCGCGGTACGCCGGCGTTCCTGCAGATCTATATCGCGTTCTTCGGTCTGCCGTTGGCCGGCGTCAAGGTGGACGACTATGTCTTGGGCGTCATCGTCATGGCCATGAACTCGTCTGCGTACCTGTGCGAGATCTTCCGTGCCGGTATTCAATCGATCCCCAAGGGCCAAAACGAGGCTGCTCGCTCTCTGGGCATGAATGCCTTCCAGACGCTGCTCTACGTTATGATTCCGCAGACGTTCCGCAATGTTTTGCCTACGCTGACCAGCGAGTTTATCTTGCTTTACAAGGATACGTCGCTGCTTGCCGCCGTGGGTGTGGTCGAGATCGTCATGAACGCCCGTACCATCGTGGCCACGACGGGCTCCATTACACCGTACGTGGTTGCCGCCCTGTTCTATCTGGTCATCACCCTGCCGCTTGCGCGCTTGGTGAGCGGTCTTGAGGCGAGACTGCTGGGTACGGCCGAAACCAAAAAGAAGCGTCCCACCAAGAGCGCCGGGCAGGTTGTCGCGACGCCTGCCGATCACATCGCCGGTCTGTAAGGAGGTCCTATCATGAGCGAAACCAATAACTCGAACGAGGTCGTCGTCAGCATCAAGAACCTCCAGAAGGCCTTTGGCGATAACGTGGTCCTGCGCGATATCGATCTGGATGTGCACAAGGGCGAGGTCGTCGTAGTCCTGGGTCCTTCGGGCTCGGGCAAGTCGACGATGCTTCGCTGCATCAATCGTCTGGAGCATCCCACGAGCGGCTCGATTGTCGTTGAGGGCGTGGACGTGTGCGCCAAGGGCGTTGACCTCAATAAGGTGCGTACGCACTTGGGCATGGTGTTCCAGCAGTTCAATTTGTTCCCGCACCTGTCAGTCAAAAAGAACGTCATGCTCGCGCAGCAGAAGGTGCTCAAGCGCAGCAAGGAAGAGGCCGAGAAGATTGCCGTCGAGGAGCTGACCAAGGTCGGTCTTGCCGAGCGTATCGACTTTATGCCGAGCCAGCTCTCGGGCGGCCAGCAGCAGCGCGTTGCCATCGCCCGCGCCCTGTCGATGAACCCTCACGTTATGCTCTTTGACGAGGCCACGTCGGCACTCGATCCCGAGCTGGTTCGCGACGTTCTGGGTGTCATGCGCGACCTGGCACGCGACGGTATGACCATGATCGTCGTGACGCACGAGATGGGCTTTGCCCGCGACGTCGCCGACCGCGTCGTCTTTATGGACGGCGGCGTCATTGTGGAAGAGGGTACGCCGAGCGAGGTCTTCGACCACCCCAAGAGCGAGCGTACCAAGGCGTTCTTGGGCAATATCTCGTAGCCGGTTGGTGTAACTGCCGTTATAAAAGAGCGGGGGCTGGAC
>USCS01000164.1 GCA_900552875.1 uncultured Collinsella sp.
CAACGCGCTCATTGCTAAAGGCGAGCTCGAGCCCACGGCGCCGGCGACGAGCCGCAACCGCAAGTATCGACTGTCGGAGCGCGTGGGATAGATGCGTTAGTGGACGAGGCGACCCAATAATCGACCCTCGATTGGCGTCCATTAAGGTAAAGCGGTTGTTGCCCAGTCGACGGTGATGCTAAAGACTCGGCTTACGCCGGCATGGCCCCGAACCCGTCTATCAGGAACAGCCTGAGAACCAGCTTGATGACATTTCCCGGTTTGACTTCTGCCGCGTCAAAGACGTGGCGCTCGGCGAGCTCGCTGCAGTATGCATAGATGTCGCGGATAAGGTCCGCGCCCGAGAGCGTAAACATGTAGCCTGCGTCCGAAAGCGCATTGGGCGCGGCAGGCAACTTGGCCATGTGACAGAACGTTTGCAGGTCGGGCGCCATAACGTTCTGGTAGTCGAGGTGGCCGTTGGCATCCTGCGCGGCAAGCTCCAATTGGCGCACAAAATCCAGCGCCGCCGCTAACACAAAGCTCGGCGTAGGCGCATTGACGTCCTGAGTGGTCGCCACAAGCCTGCCCGCCGCCTGCGTGACAAGCCAAGCGACCTCGCGCTGGCAACGCACGGCCTTGCGCGTAACCGGCTTGATGGACGAAGAAGAAACGCTTCCCTTAGGCGGATTCGAAGCAGCCATAAGACCCTCCCATGAACAATCCGGCCCAACAGGCCCGGACGAAACACGTGCTACATCAGTATACAGGGGAGTGGGGTGGAAAAATGGAGTCGACAGCGTGACTGCCGGCTCCGGATTGCTTGCCTTAGAGGCCGTACACTTCGACCATAGCTTCGCCAATGCGATGGGGCACGCCGGTGACGAGCGCGTTGCCCATGCAGAAAGCTCGATGGCCGTCGGTCATACCAGTATCCGTCCAGCCCTTGGGGAATCCTTGGAGCTGATCGAGCTCGTCGGGAACGAGGCGGCGGAAACGGCCGTCGGGGCACTCGATAACATGCTTAAATCGGCTGGCGCCCGTGCCGCCTTCGCCCGTGAGGATGGTGCGGCTCGGTTTGTCGGTGGCATCCGGGAAACTCATGGCACCCTCGGAATACGTGTACGTAAAGCCCGTCTTTTTGTTGGTGCGTTCTTCGCGCTTGCTGCCCTTGAGGTAGCGCCAGTCGGGAAGCTTCTCGTCGGAGATGTAGAACTGCTCCGGAACATACTCCTCATTAACAAGTACATCGCCAAGCACACGGCGCTCGCCGTGATAATCCTCAACGAAGTCGCAGGTCAAAACATGGCAGCCCTGCATGACACCGGCATTCTTGAACTGAGATGTCTTTTGACCAACGCCAAAACGAGTCGAGTTCTCGTAAGGATCAGGCAGGACATCGAGCTCGGCCATTTCGTCAGGGTAGATGGCGGGGAAGGCCTTCGCCATGACACCGTTGTGCATGCGGTCAACGAGATCGACCTTGCCGGCGTTCTTCTCGCAGAAGATATAAACGCGCTTGCGGCGCTGGGGAAAACCATATTCCGCGGAGTTGACCACGCGCCATTCGACCGTGTAATCGAGGTCGGCAAGGCAGCTTAGGATGATGGCGAAGTCGCGACCGCGCTGAGACGCGGGCGACTTGAGCAGACGATCGACATTCTCAAAGAGACCGAAGCGCGGCTTCTTCATCTCGAGGAAGTGGTAGATGTCCCACCAAAGGACACCCTTCTTGCCCTCGATGCCATGTGCCTGGTTAAGCGGGCGAGCGACGGAGTAATCTTGGCAAGGGAAGCCGCCGACGACCATCTGGACGTCGGGGATTTCAACCTCTCCGGCTTCAGCCTGTTCCAGGACTTTATTGATATCTTCGTTGACTACGGAATCCTCGCCAAAGCGGTCCATATAGCAGCGTGCCGCGAACTGACGAGCCTTGGTTCCGGGTGGTTCCCACTGATTGGCCCAAATGGTGCGAAAGGGTCCGGCGGGCTTCATGTAGAAATCTGGATAACGAGGGTCAGCGTAGCCTTCGAGGCCCAAACGAAATCCGCCGACGCCAGCAAAAAGCTCGGCGATTTTGACCTCTGACATACTCACTCCCCCAAATCGCTGCAAATGCAAAGATCAAGGGTACAGAAATCGGGTTGCAAATGGAAGATCCCTTAGGGGATCTTCACGGTATAACCCGAATTTACAGTAGCATACGTGTTAGATCATGTCTTATTTCGAGAGGATTTGCCATGTCCAAGAAGCACCTCGATTTCAAGCGCATGCTTGACGATACTGATTTTTCTGACCCCTCAAGCATTGAGCGGTATGCTGCCAATCTCGACGGGATGACGTTTCGCGATATTCTCGAGCTTGGCATTGCGCCGGAGGGGGAGAGTGCGCCCAAGGACTTTGGGTCTAAGAAGTACAAGGGCGGTATGGGAACCCTGATCGAGGAGCGTTACTTTGGCTACAAAGCCAACAGCGACGATCGGCCGGACTTTCCCGAGGCGGGTGTGGAACTCAAGGCAACATGCTTCGACGTGCTCAAGGATGGTCGCAAGTCTGCCGGCGAGCGTCTTGTCTTGACGATGATTCCCTACGACCGTCCCGTTTCGCTCGACTACGACAGCTCGCATCTCAAGACCAAGCTCAGCAATATCCTGCTGATCTACTACGGCCGTGACCGCTCCATCGACAAATACGACCAGCGCATTGAGCGTGCAGTCATGGTTCGTCTGCCCGAAGAGGATATGAAGATCATTCGCGCCGACTACGAGAAGATCATTTCGTACATTCAGGATGGTCGCGCGGACGAGCTGTCGGAGGGCATGACCACCTACTTGGGCGCCTGCACAAAGGGCGCAACCGAAGCGACGATGTGGGTTGACCAGTATTACGAGTACTTCAACACCGATACGGGCGAGATCGAGCACCGTCGCGCGAAGCGTCGTGCCTTCTCACTCAAGCGCTCGTACATGGACTATGTGCTTCATACCTATGTTCTCGGTGCTCCGCGTATTGGCGAGAGTATCGTCCAGGCCGGCGACAAGTCCATTGATTTCGAAAGCTACGTTACTGCGCTTATCGAGCGCCACTATGGTGAAACCGATCGCCAGATTGCAGAGCAGTACGGCCTGGAATACACGGGAAACAAGGCGCAATGGACGACACTCGTTTATCGAATGCTCGGAATTAAAAGCAATGCTGCCGAGGAGTTCGTTAAGGCTGGGATTAACGTCCGCGTTTGTCGCGTTAATAAGAGGGGACACATCGAGCAGGCAATGTCTTTCCCTCCGTTTGAGTTTAAGCAGCTAATCAATGAGGATTGGGAAACGTCATCCTTCCGTGCGCGCCTTGAGACCAACCGTTTCTTCTTTGTCGTGTTCCGTGAGGACCACGAGGGGGAGTGGCGTCTTGACCGCTGCCTATTCTGGGCAATGCCGGCAAACGAAATCGAGGGCCCCGCAAAGGCCTGCTGGGATGAGACTCGCAAGGTAATTCGTGAGGGCGTTAAGCTCAGTCCGTATCGGGACGCGAGTGGAAAGCTCAAGGTGACCAACAATCTGCCCGGTATGGCGGACAACCCGATTGTCCACGTTCGCCCGCATACCTCAAAAGCTGCGTACAGATTCGCCGACGGAACCGAAATCGGCGACATTGCGAGGAACGCCTACGAGTTGCCCGATGGACGTTGGATGACCAGGCAATCGTTCTGGTTTAACAAAGGCTATCTAGAGCACATCCTGGGGTTGTAGCCTTCGAGTCGGCAATTCAACTACCTGTGCATACTCGATTTTCGAGGATATCTGGACTCGTTTTCGAGCCTTGCCCTACAGGTAGATTCCCTCGAACAGGGTCTTGTGAAACTTGGCGTGATGGTCGCGCGCCCAGGTAAAGAGCGCCTGGTCAAAGTCGGTACGCGTGGCCGGGACGCCAAAGACGCCGGCAACTTCGACGCGTATAAACTCCAGTGCCGGCAGCTTGTTGATGGCAGTGAGGGCAAACGGGGACGAGGGCTCCTCGAACAGATAGCGGCTGCCTTGCAGCGCGTCGCAACTGGTGCACGTGTTGCCGAGCGACGGGGCTTTGGAGGCTCGCGCGCCTACGGGCTTGTAGC
>USCS01000165.1 GCA_900552875.1 uncultured Collinsella sp.
AATCCAAGGGTTATACCCTAAGAGCAAACCACCCCTTTTAGGGGTGGTTTTGATTGTGCAACGATTAGTTATGCCCCCTCACACCTCTTGTTGCTACCGTTGCCCGATATGTTCGCGCGGCGTCGTCGATACGCGCGAGGCGGTCATTACAATTGGCATCGTGCTGCGATTTAGGGGGGAACGTTTTGGTGCCTGAACAGGCGAATAATGGTTGTGATGCCGGCTTTGGCGTGCGTTTGATCGGCTGTGCCGACGATGCGGCTTTGCCCATTGGCATGCACGACTATGCGGAGGCCCTTGGTTGCTGCATGCTGGTTGACAAGACCATGTTTATTGCCGATATGTTGGACTGCGACGCGTCCGTTGTGGTGTGCTGTCGACCCGAGGGTTTTGGCAAGAGCATGAACTTGTCGATGCTCAGGGCTTTTCTGGAGCGTCCAGCGGTCGGTCGCTCTGGTCAGCGTTTGTTTGCCGATGCTCAGATTTGGGATGCGAACGGCGGGCGCTATCGGGATGAGTATGCTTGCTATCCGGTGATATCGCTGGACTTTTCTGGCGCTGGGAGGCGTGGCCCCGCTGTTGCCGGCGTCGTGCGCGATGCCCTTTCGGGCGAGTGCGCTCGCTTGTTGGCGCTCTTGGAGGCTCCGGATTTAGCTCGAGATAAGGTGCGTCACATCGAACGTGTCGCGCGTGGCGTGGCGAGCGCGGACGAGGTTGACTCGGTGCTCGGTGTGCTCATAGAGCTGCTGGAGATTGCCTGCGATGAGCAGGTTGTATTGCTCGTTGATGGGTACGATGCGGCGTGGTCTCGCCGTGCGAGCGCGAGGGACGCTTCCGACGCCGATCCGGCAGAACTACTTGACCGTGCGCTGTTTGACGCCATTGCCACTGCGCGCGATTCGTTGCGGCTGACGTGTCTGATGGGGGAGTGTTCCGGTCCCGCCGAAGCGGCGCTTTCTTCGCGCGGCTGCTCGTATTGTCTGACGACGCCGCTGTCGGCGTGGTGTGACCGTTGGTTCGGTTTTTCGGATGCCGAGGTCGAGGCTCTGTTGAATCATGCTGGGCGCGAGGAATACCTGGATGATGCGCGTGAATGGCTCGAGGGATATCGGTTTGGCAGGGCCTATTGCTCGAGTCCAGAGCGTGTGATCGGTTTTCTGGGCCGAGGCTGCACGGCGCCTGTGCGTGCCGATCTGTATGGATATGCCGATTGTCTGAGTAGGGTAGTTGCCGGGTGGAATCTCGACCGCCTTTCGGTCTTGTTTGATTTGCTCGAGGCCCATGGGTGCGCTGAGGTCCCGCTTTGTTTGGGCACTGCAGAGCCAGATGTCTCGCCTGACGATGGCATGTGGACAGCGCTGTATCTGTCCGGTTTTCTCACGACGGATATGACTGAGGAGCCGGAGCATGGCGATCGCCTCCGTGCTTTGCGATTGCCCAATAACGAGCTTCGCCAGACCTTGCGTCTAGTGATTATTGAGTGGTTTGAGTGCGCTGCAGAAGACATTCGAGACGTCGATGCGTTTCGCGACGGGCTGTGCCATGGGAACGAGGATACCGTGAGGCGGGCGCTAAGCCGCATCTTAGGAGATGCGGGAATCGGTGCGACCGACCCAGATGCGCCACTGCCATATCATCTGCTCTTGCAGGGGCTCTGCTTTGGCTTGCCGGGCTATGCCAATCCTGCCTCGAGGCGAAAGTGTGGCGCGGGTCGCTGCGACATCCAGGTTTTTCCTACGGGCGCCGTGTTCGACATAGCCGATACGATCGGTATGCTCGATGAACGTCCGCTGATAACGATCAACATGATGTATGACCCCGGTGTGGATGCGCTGGGCCTGGAATTGCTGGCCGTGCAGGCGCTGCTCGACATAGAGCGCGACGGCATCGACGAAATCCGTGTGCCGCGCCCCGGCGTGGGTCGCATGCGCTGGGGGTTCGGTTTTGATGGGCAGCATGTGGCTACGGTGTGCCAGCGGCTTTAAGCGCCGAGGTGTTTCCGGCTTCCGTTACTCGGTGTCCTTCATGGGCGGCATGGGCTTCCAGTTGGGATCCTTGACGATCTTGCGGGCGTCCTTCATGCCTCGGCGCAGCGCCGGAATACCGGTCTTAAAGCACTTGTCGACCGCGGCCAGGCGAATGAACTCCTTGCAGAAGGTCGCGATGTTGCCCAGACGGAACAGCACGGGGTGATAGTCGCCGTAAATCTGCATGTAGCGGGCCAGATAGCCGCGGTTGCGCATGATGTAGTAACGGTTGGTGTCGCTCGTGGAGTTGAGCTGGCGCTTGCCGGCGATATCCCAGTTAGAGACGGCGCGGGCGCGCTTGAGCACCAGGTCGGCCACAACGGCGGCGGGGAAGTGCTGGCTGGCCACGTAGCCATAGCAGGCATCGTCGCCGTAGATGAAGAATCGCGCATCGGGCAGGCCGATCTTGTCGACCACGCGGCGCGAGAACATGCCGCCCTCAAAGCACAGCTGGTTCATGGCGCGATAACCCTCTGGACCCAAGTCCCACTTGGCGACTGGGTTGGGAATGCCGAGTGAAAGGATGAGTTGGTATTGCCAAAAGAAGGCGCCGCCGTCAAAGTCCAGGCGCGAACCCTGGATAACATCGTAGCGGTCGGTCCACTTGGCAAGACGCTCGATGCCTTCGGGGATGACGAGCACGTCGTCGTCCATCACCCAGAACCACTGGGCGCCCAGGTCGTAGGCGCACTTGGTGCCGGCGGAGAAGCCACCCGCGCCGCCGCCGTTTTCAAGCTGCGGCGCGTAGATAACGCGGTCGGTGCCGCCCTGCGCGTCGGGCTGCTCGGTGTCGATGCCCCACAGGTTGGCCAGGCGCTCGTTGAATGCGGTGCACATGGCCTCGGTCTCGCGCGAGTTCTCGTTATCGACAATCACGATGCGCCAGGGCGTTGCCGTGAGCTCGGTCATGGAATCGAACAAGTTGGCCAGGAGTTCCTGGCGCTTGTACGTAACGACGACGATGGCGAGCTTGTCGATGGGGGCGGGAAGGGTTGAAGGCATGGAGCAATATATCCTTTCACGCGCGGCGGGCGAGTGCTGCGCGGAAGCTATCGAATACGTCCTTGGGACTGTCCTATTGTAAAGGCTCGGCGTACCTTAGCGGCAAGCTTTGAATAAAACGCAGGAACCTGCCATGGCTGTAGCGGCTTTAGGGTCTGACGGCAGCGTGTCTATTGCCGCTTGGGCTTGCGAGCGATAGGGCTTCTAGCTGCGTCGATGGTGAGAAGCGTCAGGGCAAAGACGATGCTAATGACGGTACCCGTGACGATACAAATAACTGCCGGGCTGTTTTGGCTGACCAGTATGTTTGCGAGCAACGTATTGAAGACGGGACGCCACAGGCTATTGGTGAGCGACTGCATCACATAGAAACCGAGCGTGGCGGTCGATAAGGTGACGATGGCACCTGCAGTCCGCGAATTGCCTGAGGCACTGCGTCGGGTAGCCGCAAAGAGCAGTGAGGCGGCAGCGAGGGCAAACGAGATCAGCGAGGTCGATTTGTAGGAGAGGATTGTCATCGCTGTGAGGTTGTCGGTGAAGGAGAGTGCTCCTTCCAGGATGATGGTGAGCACCAAAACCGTTACGAGCGATCGCATGCCCAAGGCGCCCACCCTGTCCGAATCCATGACATCGGTAACGTCGCGGAGCAGTCCGCCGATCAAAAACGCGACTACGTACGTGGTAGCGCTCATGAGCTTTTGGAGCCAAGAAAACTCGCCGGCGCTTGTCGCACTCATAGCGGCTAAATACCCGTTAACAACAAATGCGAGGATGCCAACGGCGATGACCGTCGTCTTGTAGGTTTTCTGGGGGAGTCGACTCTTAGCCAGTCCAAACCATGGCGCCATGAAGACCGTGGCGGCATAGACCCAGATAAACTCAAGGCCTAACGTGTACCAGTAGTGCGTATTGAGGGTAACATCGGGAATGGGTGAGACGACCGTGGACCACGCGAGCGCCACGAGGCAATAAAACGCAGTGGGCATAATGACCTTGCCAAGGCGCTGCGCCGTCCGTTGCATTTGCGACTTCCACGTTGCTCCACCGT
>USCS01000166.1 GCA_900552875.1 uncultured Collinsella sp.
GGTCTATGCCGTCCTCTTTTCATGCCAATTTGTTCGCTCTGGCCGCCGCTCGCTGCTGCTGCCATGACATCGGCGGTTTCGTGATTGGTGCATTGGGGTCAGGTTACTTTGCACCAATTATTCGGTAACGGTGTGTTCGGGCTTGCGGTTAAAGACGAGCTTGTCTACTACGGCCTGCAGCGACATGCGACGGACGGTGTCGTAGGCTTCCTGCGTGCTGTACGCACAATGGGGCGTGACAATGCAGCGCGGGTGTGAGATCAGAGCCTGGTTGGGCGCGGTCTCATCGGCGAGCACGTCGAGCGCGGCGCCGCAGATGCCGCGCGTGCCACCGCTGGCGATGCCCTCGTCCAACGCGGCGACTAGGGCATTCTCATCCACGATGGGCCCGCGGGCCGTGTTAATCAAAAATGCCGTGGGTTTCATAAGCGCAAGTTCGCGCTTGCCAATCAGCTTCTCGGTCTCGGGAATCAGCGGACAATGCAGGCTGACGATATCCGATGCGCCGAGCAGTTCATCGAGCGTTTGAGCCTTGGCGCAACCGGCGGCGGCAAGCTCTTCTGCCGTCTTGGTCGGCGCCCACACCAGTACCTTCATGCCGAGCGCTTGCGCGATGGGCACAACAGCACGCGCGATGCTGCCAAAAAAGACCAATCCCAACGTGCGGCCCTGCGTGCGATGCATGGTGTAGCCGCCCAGCGGATTCCAGGCGCCGTCGCGCACGTCGCGGTTGAGCAACGTGACCTGTCGCATCAAGTCAAGCATCAAGGCGATGGCGTGTTGAGCGACGTCGTCCGAGCAGTACCCGGGACAGTTGGTGACGGTAATGCCGTAGGAGGCCAGACGATTTACTGCCACATGGTTCAGGCCGATGGACATGTTTGAGACGACGCGCATTCCCGCGGCTGCCATAGCGTCGGCACATGCATCGTCAACGGGACCGAACTCGCCGACAAAGCCCTCGCAGCCTGCCAGCTGCTCGGCAGTGGGGCAGACATTGGGCTCGTGCGCGCAGCCAACCAACTCAATCTGGTCGCCGCCTTCGATTGCGTCGAGCGCCGCCTGACCCGCCTCGGTCGAACCGTCGACCATGTAATAGAGCACCTTATGCTTCACAACAGCCCTCCTGCCATGTAGGGACGGGGTAGAAATGGTAGATATTCTATCCCTCCAAGCCAATCGAAGTTGCGGTGGAATAGTTCCTGTTTGGGGGCCAGAAGGCTGGTTTCAGGAACTATTTCACCGCAACTTATTTGGGGCGCTTGGGTGGTGGCGGTGCGCGGAGTCGTGGTGTGATTTGCGTCGGTGTCCGCGCGGCTCGGTATACTGGTACGGCTCAAACTATGGCGCCGCCCGCAGGCGCGCCGTCCGTCAGATGAGGAGTCGCCCATGACCCAGCCCTTGCCCTGGGAAAAGAACGCCGCGGTACCCGTGCCGCCTGCGCCGGAACCCGTGCCGCTCGATGCATACACCGCCCCCGCTGCGCCGGAGCCCGAGCTCGTTCCGCTCGACATCTACGACGCTCCCGCGCCGGCGCCCAAGCCTGCCAAGCCGCTCGTCGACATCGACAGCCTTAATCCCGCCCAGCGCGAGGCGGTCCTGACCACCGAGGGCCCGTTGCTGGTGCTCGCCGGCGCCGGCTCGGGCAAGACCCGCGTCCTGACCTTCCGCATCGCACATATGCTTGGCGACCTGGGCGTTAAGCCCTGGCAGGTCCTGGCCATCACGTTTACCAACAAGGCCGCGGCCGAGATGCGCGAGCGTCTGGCAGCGCTCATCCCCAGCGGCACCCGCGGCATGTGGGTGTGCACCTTCCATGCCATGTGCGTGCGCATGCTGCGCGAGGACGCCGACCTGCTGGGCTACACCGGTCAGTTCACCATCTACGATGATGACGACTCAAAGCGCATGGTGCGTGACATTATGCAGGCGCTCGGCATTGAACAAAAGCAGTTTCCCATCAACATGATCCGCAGCAAGATCAGCTCGGCTAAAAACGCCATGATCGGGCCCGAGGACATGCTCAAATCCGCCGACAGCCTCAACGACAAAAAGGCCGCGCAGGTCTACCTAGAGCTGGAGCGCCGCCTGCGCGCCGCCAACGCGATGGACTTTGACGACCTGCTCGTGCGCGCGCTCGAGCTGCTGCGCACCCGCCCCGAGGTGCTCGAAAAGTACCAAGAGCGCTTTCGCTACATTAGCGTCGACGAGTATCAGGACACCAACCACGTCCAGTACGAGATCGCCAACCTGCTGGCCGCCAAGTACCAAAACCTCATGGTCGTGGGCGACGACGACCAGTCCATTTATAGCTGGCGTGGCGCCGACATCACCAATATCCTGGACTTTGAGAAGGACTTTAAAGACTGCAAGACCGTCAAGCTGGAGCAGAACTATCGCTCTACGGGCCATATCCTGAGCGCCGCCAACGCCGTGGTGCGCCACAACTCGCAGCGCAAGGACAAGCGCCTGTTTACGGCCGAGGGCGACGGCGAGAAGATCCAGGCCTTCCAGGCGAGCGACGAGCGCGACGAGGGCCGCTGGATTGCCGGCGAGATCGAAAAGCTGCATGCCAAGGGCACGAGCTACGACGACATCGCCGTGTTCTACCGCACCAACGCTCAGTCGCGCATTCTCGAAGATATGTTCCTGCGCGCGGGCGTGCCCTACAAGATCGTGGGCGGCACGCGATTCTTCGACCGTGCCGAGATCCGCGACGTCATGGCCTACCTCAAGATGATCGTGAACCCGGCCGACGAGATGAGCGTTAAACGCGTCATCAACACGCCGCGTCGTGGCATCGGCTCCACCTCGATCCAAAAGATCGAGCAGCTGGCGCGCGACAACCGCTGCTCGTTCTTTCAGGCCTGCGAGATCGCGTGCGCCGAGACCGGCATGTTTAGCGCCAAGGTCCGCAATGGCCTGTCGAGCTTTGTGTCGCTGGTGCGCGAGGGCCGCCGCATGGACGGCGAGCTGAAGGACGTCGTCGAGATGATTGTCGACAAGACGGGTCTGCTGCAGGCCTTCCGCGCCGAGGGCACCATGGAGTCCGAGAGCCGCGCCGAGAACATTCAGGAATTCTTGGGCGTTGCTGCCGAATTTGAAGAGACGCACGAGGATATCGAGGGCACGCTCGAGAGCCTAGAAGAGCTGCGCGCGGCCGGTGTTGCCGATGTGCCGGCCGGCGCTGAGCCCGAGCCCGTTGTGGTGAGTGCGCCCGCGCCCGAGCCGGGGCCGTCCGCCCCGGCATCCTCGTTTGAGGCGCTCGTTGGCGCGCGCGATGCCGCAGGTTCCAATCCGCTCGATAGCCTAGCCGCCCCGGCGCTCTCGCCGCAGGATGCCCTGGCCGCCGCCATCGCGGGTAACGCCTATGCCGCGCCGACGGAGATGCCGGTGGGCGCCGTGCATGCCGACGAGATCGAGCGCACCTACGGTCCGCTCACCTGCAAGGCGCTGCCGGCACTCATGGAGTGGCTGGCCCTGCGCTCCGACTTGGATTCTCTGGCCGGCGAGACGCATGCCATCACCATGATGACCATCCACTCCGCCAAGGGCCTGGAGTTCCCCGCGGTGTTCGTGGCCGGCATGGAGGAGGGCATCTTCCCGCACGTGCACGACTTTGGCGGCAGCGATGACCCGGGCAAGCTCGAGGAGGAGCGTCGCCTGGCCTACGTCGCCATCACGCGTGCCCGTAAGCGCCTGTTCTTGACTTATGCGGCCACGCGTCGCACCTACGGTTCGACCTCTGCCAACCCGCGCTCGCGCTTCCTCAACGAGATTCCGTTTGAGGATATCGAGTTTAGCGGTATCGGCTCTGCCGGTTTTGAGGGCACGGGCTGGGAGAAGCGCGGCGACCGTCACGGCACCTTTGGCTCGGGCATGGGCTCGGATATGTATGGCGGCAAGGTGTTCGGTTCGCATACGCGCTCGACCGGCGGTTCCGGTTCGCGCGGCGGATCGAGCTTTGACGATTTCTTTGGCGGCAGCAGCTACGGGACCGAGCGCCATCGTGGGGTTTCGCCCGATGCCGGTCGCGTTGCCTCGACCTTTGGCTC
>USCS01000167.1 GCA_900552875.1 uncultured Collinsella sp.
GGCAGGTGCGCCGTGGGGATACGGTCGACATCGGCTCATTTTGTGCCCGCGTGATGTGGCCGTTCGAGTCCGTAGATGGCGAGGGAAATGAGGACTCGCTTGTCCTGCTACTCTCTTATGTTCAGGAAGGCAAGGGCCTGCGTATGCTCCTCACTGGTGATGCCGAGCTCGACCAAGAACGGGAATTCGTGCAGGAGGTGGGGGATATCGATGTCCTTAAACTTGGGCATCACGGCTCCAAGGTTTCAGTCGATGGTGAGTTGCTGGATGTCCTGAGACCCGAGCTTTCCCTCGCGAGCGCCGGCAAGGGGAATCGATACGGTCATCCGTCGGATGCCTGCATCGATGCCGTTCAGGAAGCGGGCGGTGCGTTCGCATGCACCATCGAACACGGTGATATCACCATCAGCCCGACCGCAAAGGGCTTTGCGATGCGATGCCAGCGACCGTGACGACGTCGATGGCGTGTGGTGGGCCCCTGGGCTAGAATGGCACGGAACGAATACGAAGGCCTGCGGGAGGGGAGCGTAATGTCCGAAACCGGTCTGCTGCCGGCATATCTGATCGTCGGTACCGACGGCGTCAAGCGCGATCACGCCGTCTCGCGTATGAAGGCGCGTCTGGAAAAGTCGGGAATGGTCGATTTCAACCTCGACGAGCGCGACATGACCAAGGACCCCGATATCGAGTCCATTATCGGATCGCTTAACACCTTTCCGATGGGCAGCGAGTTTCGCTTGGTAATCCTTGATGGCTGCTCAAAGCTCGCTAAGGCGGTCTCGGAGCCGCTTGTCGACTATCTGGCGAGTCCCAGCCCCACGACGGTCTGCCTCATCATCGCCGACTCGCTTGCCAAGAACACGCGCCTGTATAAGGCGATCGCCAAGATCGACAAGAAGGCCGTGATCGATTGCTCCGGCACAAAGCGCTGGGAGCTTCCGCGCCGCGTGCAGCAGATGGCGACGCAGCACGGCAAGTCGATCTCGACGGCGGCCGCCGAGGAACTCGTCTCGCGTTCGGGTGAAAACACTCGCATGCTCGATAACGACTTGGCTAAGCTTGCCCAGATGGTCGAGGCACCGCAAATTGAGCTTGCCGACGTTGAGCGCTGGATTGTACGTACGGCCGAGGTTCAACCCTGGGACTTTCTCAATGCGGTCTCGGCCCGTGACATGCGCCGCTCGCTCGAGCTCTTCAATCTACTTCCCGCCAAGAGCTACGTGTGGACTTACACATTGCTGTGCGGCCGCATTCGCGAGCTTATCGTTGCCAAAGCGCTCGATGCGCGCGGACAGGGTCGTGAGCTGGCCGCAACGCTCAAGCTCCAGTCCTGGCAGGTCAAGAATCACCTGACCTGGGCACGTCGCTTTTCGATGGCAGAGCTCGTCGCAGCGCTCGAGGGGGCGGTCGATGTGGAGCTCGCGCTCAAGGGTTCGGCCGATTCTCAGACCGCGCTTTTGCTCTGGATTACGAACATCTTGAGAAAATCGTGATGATACCTGCCTATTTGACAAATTCGTTCTATCCCTTTGAGGGGGAGCGTGCTATAGTAGGCGCTTGCATGACCTCACCGTGTCTCAGAGGTGTCATACATTTTTTGCAAGGAACTCGAAAGGAACTCCAGAAGTGGCAAACATCAAGTCTCAGAAGAAGCGTATCCGCACCAATGAGGCAGCTCGCATGCGTAACAAGGCTGTCAAGTCCGAGCTCAAGACGCTGACCAAGCACGTCCAGTCCGCCGTCGCCGAGGGCGACGTCGAGAAGGCCCAGGCTGCCCTCAAGACCGTCACCAAGCGTCTCGATATGGCTGCCGCCAAGCATGTTATCCACAAGAACCAGGCTTCCAACCGCAAGTCCGGTCTTGCCAAGCTCGTGAACAGCATCAACGCCTAAGTTGTAAATTTCACACCAAACAGATTACGCGCATAAATGGAGCCTGTTTTATGGAACAGGCTCCATTTTTTGTACCGCTCGGGTAAGATAGTCCGCATGAATACTTCAATTGACATTTCCCACATCCGCAACTTCTCAATCGTTGCGCACATCGACCATGGCAAGTCCACGATCAGTGACCGTATCCTCGAACTCACCCATACCGTCGACGAACGCGACATGGAGTCGCAGCTGCTCGACACCATGGATATCGAGCGCGAGCGCGGCATCACGATCAAGTCCAATGCCGTTCGCGTGTCCTATGACGCCGACGATGGCGAGACGTATCAGTTCAATCTGATCGATACGCCGGGCCACGTGGACTTTACCTATGAGGTCTCGCGCTCGCTGGCAGCCTGTGAGGGCGCGGTGCTCGTCGTTGACGCCACGCAGGGCGTCGAGGCACAGACCGTCTCCAACGCGACGCTCGCCATGAACGCCAATCTGGACATTGTGCCGGCCATCAACAAGATCGACCTGCCCTCGGCCCATCCCGATGAGGTTAAGACCGAGATCGAGGATGACCTGGCGATCCCTGCCGATGATGCCGTGTGTGTCTCGGGCAAGACCGGCGAGGGCATCCACGATCTGCTGGAGTCCATTGTCTTTTTGATCTCTCCGCCCAAGGGCGATGCGAACGCGCCGCTCAAGGCACTCATTCTGGATTCGTACTTCGACGAGTATCGTGGCGTCGTCGCCACGGTGCGCGTCTTTGACGGTTCCATCAAAAAGGGCGATACCCTGCGCATGATGCAGGCAAAGGGCGACTTTTTGGTCGATGGCGTGGGCGTCAAGCGTCCCGCCGAGACCCCGGTCGATGCGCTGACGGTTGGCGAGGTGGGCTACGTGGTCACGGGCCTGAAGGACCCCGAGGCCGTGCGCGTGGGCGATACCCTTACGTGGGCGTCGAATCCCTGCCCCGAGCCGCTTCCCGGCTACCGCGAGGCCAAGCCCATGGTCTATACGGGCCTGTTCCCGATCGATAACAAGGACTACGAGAACCTGCGTGACGCACTCGATAAGCTCCACGTCAACGACCCGTCGTTGGTGTGGGAGCCCGAGACCTCGGTGGCACTCGGCTTTGGCTTCCGCGTGGGCTTCTTGGGCCTACTGCACATGGAGGTCGTTAAGGAGCGCCTCGAGCGTGAGTTCAACTTGGACCTCATTGCCACGAGCCCTTCGGTCGACTATCACGTGTACAAGACCGATGGCGAGATGGTCGATGTCCGCAGCCCGCAGGACCTTCCCGAGGCCACGCGCATTGAGCGTATCGAGGAACCCTACCTCAAGGCAAAGATCATCTGCCCGCCTGAGTACACGGGTGCCGTTATGCAGCTCGCCATCGAGCACCGCGGCGTTACGACCGACATGATCCACCTGACGAGCAAATCGGTCGAGATGCGCTTCGATATGCCGCTCGCCGAGCTCATCTTGGACTTCTTTGACCAGCTCAAGAGTCGTACCAAGGGCTATGCCTCGCTCGACTACGAGTTCAACGAGTACCGTCCCTCCGAGCTCGTTAAGCTCGATATCTTGCTTTCGGGCGACGAGGTGGACGCGCTGTCGTTTATCGTCCACAAGGACAAGGCCTACGGTCTTGCCCGCGGCCTATGCGACAAGCTCAAGGAGATCATTCCGCGTCAGCTGTTCGAGGTGCCCATCCAGGGTGCTATCGGCAACAAGATCATTGCTCGCTCCACCGTCAAGGCGCGTCGCAAGGACGTGCTTGCCAAGTGCTACGGCGGCGATATTTCGCGTAAGCGCAAACTGCTCGAGAAGCAGAAAGAGGGCAAGAAGCGCATGAAGGCCATCGGCTCGGTCGAGGTCCCTCAGGAGGCGTTTATGGCGATTCTCAAGGTGGACGAGTAGGTCTATGGCGCTTTCCGAATATAGTCAGCGGCTGCTGGGCGCCTATGCCGAGCAGCCGTTCCTTATGGCTCCCATGGCCGGCGTGACCGACCCCGAACGCAAGAGAAAGATCATCGGTGAGGAGTTCATCCGGGTCTTT
>USCS01000168.1 GCA_900552875.1 uncultured Collinsella sp.
CAGTTCGCGCGCCGTCCGCGCCCCACGGTCTACATCGTGAGCGGCGAGGACGCGGCCGATCGTGCCGCGCGCAGCCTTGCCGCCTACGTGGGCCTGGCGCACGTGTGTCGCTTCCCCGAGCGCAAGGATTACCCCTGGCGCGAGCAGGCGCCCGACGATGCCGTGGTGGCTCAGCGCTGCGAGGCCTTGGGGCGCATCGTGCGCGGGGACAATTGCATCATGGTCGCCTCGGCCCGCGCGCTGCTGCGCTGCGTGCCACCGGTCGAGAGCCGCTACTGGGAGTCCACGACCTTTACAGTGGGCGAGGAGATTTCCTTTGACGAGGTGCCGCAACGTCTGGTGGGCATGGGCTACACCAATGCCGGCGCCGCCGACGCGCCTGGCCTGTTCCGCGTGCACGGCGACACCGTCGAGGTGTTTCCCGCGCAGGAAAAGGCGCCCGTGCGCATCGAGTTCTTCGGCGATGAGATTGATCGCATCCGCCGCATGGTGAGCTCTACGGGCCAAACCATCGGCAACGAGGACAGCATCGAGATCTTCCCCTGTCGCGAGCTGGCGCTCACCGACGAGGCTGTCCACAACATGCATGTGGCACTCTACCGCGCCAGCCAGGACGACAGCAAGTTGGCGGCGCTGCTCGAGATGGTGGACGCGCGCATCGTCACGCCCGAGCTCGACCGCTTTTTGCCGGTGATGTACGGCCAGACTGTGAGCCCGCTGTCGCATGTGAGCGGCAAGGCGCTCGTGGTCCTGTCCGAGCCACGCTCGCTGTTCGACGACTGCCTGCGCGCCTACGAGGATATCGAGGCGCGTGCCGGCGAGGCAGGGATTGACCGCCTGGATGGTCTGTACGTGCGCGCCCAACAGCTCGATTTTGGTGCCCAGCAGCGCCTGAACTATGTGAGCCTCATCCGTGCCGGCGGTGCGGTGACGGCCGAGCTCAAGATTGAGCAGCCGGCCATCGCAGGCTCGGACAACCGTTTTATGACGCGCATCCAGGAAGTCGTGGGCAAGCGCTATGCCTGTGTGTTTGCCATTCCCGACCGCGGCGCGCGCGAGTCGATGGAGCTCACCTTTGGCGACGAGGGCATTACCTTTGAGGAATCGCTGACCGCGGCGCCCGAAAACGCCGACGCCATCGGCGACCGCGTGCGCGTGGCAGCGGCGGATTCCGCCGACCGTGCCGCACGCCAGGAGGCCCATGCTTCCATTCGCGAGCGTAAGGCCGACGCGCTTAACGCCCGCTCGCTCGAGGCGGGCGCCGCGCAGGCTGCCGCCGGCGCCGCCGTGCCCACCATCTCGCGCGGACGCGTGACCTTTGTCGATGCCGCCCTGCCGCAGGGCGTGGTGGTGCCCGATGCCAACCTGGCCGTGTTCTCGATCGCCGACCTCAACGCCCGCATGGACGCCAACCGCGCGCGCAGCCGCCGCAAGGTTGACATCACGCAGATCACCTTCCCGTTTAAGCCGGGCGACTACGTGGTGCACGCTACCCACGGCATCGCGCTCTTTAGCGAGATCGCGCGCCAGGAAGTGGGCGGCAAGGAGCGCGACTACTTTTTGCTGGAATATGCCGACGGCGACAAGCTCTACGTGCCGCTCGAGCAGGTCGACCGCATCACACGCTATGTTGGCCCCGACGGCGACAAGCCGCGCCTGACTAGGCTCAACACCGCCGACTGGACGCGGGCTACCAACAAGGCGCGCAAGAATGCCAAAAAACTGGCGTTTGACCTGGTCGACCTGTATACGCGCCGCTCGTCGATTACCGGTATCGCCTGTCCGCCCGATACGCCCGAGCAGATCGAGATGGAGCAGAGCTTCCCCTACGACGAGACGCGCGACCAGCTGGAAGCAATCGCCGACATCAAGGCTGACATGGAGGCGCCCAAGCCCATGGACCGCCTGCTGTGCGGCGACGTGGGTTTCGGCAAGACCGAGGTCGCCCTGCGCGCGGCCTTCAAGTGCGTGGACTCCGGCCGCCAGGTCATGGTGCTCTGCCCCACAACCATTCTGGCCCAGCAGCACTACGAGACATTCTTTGAGCGCTTTGCCCCGTTTGGCCTGGAGGTCGATGTGCTCAGCCGCTTCCGCACCCCGGCGCAGCAAAAGCGCGCGCTCAAGGCGTTTGCCGAAGGCACGATCGACGTGCTCATCGGCACGCACCGCCTGCTTTCGGCCGATGTGAACCCCAAGAACCTGGGCCTGGTGATCATCGACGAGGAGCAGCGCTTTGGCGTGCAGCACAAGGAGCAGCTCAAGAACCTGCGCGAGCAGATTGACGTGCTCACGCTTTCGGCAACGCCCATCCCGCGAACCATGCAGATGGCCACGAGCGGCGTGCGCGACATGAGCCTGATTACCACGCCGCCCACCGGGCGTCGTCCCGTGATCGTGCACGTGGGGGAGTACGACCCCGATGTGGTGAGCGCGGCGATTCGCCTGGAGGTGGGCCGCGGCGGCCAGGTGTATTACGTGTCCAACCGCGTCAAGACTATCGACGACGCCGTGGCGCGCGTGCACGAGGCCGCGCCCGAGGCGCGCGTGGGCGTGGCGCACGGCAAGATGAGCCCGCGCGAGGTCGAGGACGTGATGATCGAGTTTGCGACCAAAAAGATCGACGTGCTCATCGCCACGACCATCGTGGAGAGCGGCATCGACAACGCGACCGCCAACACGCTGATCATCGAGGATTCGCAGCGTCTGGGTCTGGCGCAGCTTTACCAGCTCAAGGGCCGTGTGGGTCGCTCTGCCACGCAGGCCTACGCGTACTTTATGTTCCCGGGCGAGCTGCCGCTCACCGAGGAGGCGACGGCACGCCTGACCGCGCTTTCCGAGTTTCAGGATCTGGGCAGCGGCATGCGCATCGCCATGCGCGACCTGGAGATCCGCGGCGCCGGCTCGCTTATGGGCGCCGAGCAGCACGGCAACCTGTCGAGCGTGGGCTTCGACCTGTTTACGCAGATGTTGGGCCAGGCAGTGGCCGAGGCGCGCGGCGATGACGACGCCGGCGTGGAGGCGGCGAGCGTGGGCATTAACCTGCCGGCCGACTACTTCTTGTCCGAGGAGTACCTGCCGGCGGTGGACCAGCGCGTACTCGTGTACCGCAAACTCGCGGCGGCCGAGGACCTGGAGAGCATCGACGAGGTGCAGGAAGAGACCGAGGCTGCGCATGGAGAGCTGCCGTTGGCGGGGCTCAACCTGTTCAATCGCGCACGAATCCGCATTCGCGGCGAGCGCCTGGGGCTCGAGAGCGTCACACTCAGTGGCGGCCGCATCACGTTTTTGGGCGTCGAGGTGCCCAAGAAAGTGGCCTTTGAACTTAAGACCCGCTATGGCGCGGTGAACTTCCCCAAGAGCCGCAAGCTGTCGGTGCCCTACAAGGCGGGCGCCGGCGCGGGCAGCGGCCTGGGCCGCGGCCTCGACGCCAACGACGGCACCGGCCCGGTGGCCGCGGCGCTCATGCTGCTGCAACAGCTGGGCGCTAGTGATGATGACTAGCGAGTCGACGCTGCAAACACCCCATTTGGGCACTCTGGCTCCATCGAAAGGAAAGCATGTTCGGATACATCTATAAGAAAGATGCCGCCATTATCGCGGTTGTCCTGTGCCTTTGTCTGGGCGTGGGCAGTTTCTTCGATTATCAGATCTCGAGCGCGCTGTTCAACATCGGCAGCATGTACGGTCGCTTTATCGAGGCCGCCGGCGAGCTGCCGTTCGAGCTGACGGCGAGCGTCGCGGGCGTTATGCTCGTACGCGCGGTGCGTCCCGACTCCAGGGGGAGCAAATGGCTCGCCGTGCTCGGCATTCTCGTCAACGTCGGCCTGGCCGGCTACGAGGTCGTTTCGTCCCTGCGGGTTGGCGGTAAACTCATTGCCGTTCAGCTGGTGCTGACGTTTGTGCTGGTCATCGCCGCCAACCTTATCGTCT
>USCS01000169.1 GCA_900552875.1 uncultured Collinsella sp.
GGCGGCACGTTTTTGTGTGTGTGGGGTCCCTGTCTTCACAATTTTCGTCAAGCTTTTGGTTAGATTTTGGTCAGTTGGCCTAAGGGTGGAAGGCCAAAAGATTGCTGGCGAAAAAAGCTCAGAGAAAGTGCTGGTAGGGGAGTTGTTGAGCTTTTCGACAGCTTTTGAGCAAAAGAAACTATGTGGCTATTGCCGGCGATTGCGTTGTCGCGGTCATGGCGGTGCGGGATGCTGGTCGTAAGCGTCGAACGCTCCGATTTTGGAGGCCAACATGGACCTGTTTCTTGAGACTCCGCAGCAACAAGCTGAGCGCATGCTGCGTCAGCAGCAACGACTCATGGAGATGCAAATGCAAGGGGCGGCAGCCCAGCCCTTTGCGCAAAATGTCGTGCCCGCTGCTGTACCTGCAGCTGTGCCCGGGTATGAATCGGCGCCAGAGGCCTATTCCGTACAGCAAGATTCATATGCGCAGGAGCTCGCGTTCGACAAACGCCGCGCGCGCCGCCGCCGTTTGGGCCAGCGCCTGCGCACATTGGCGATGATCGTGCTCATCCCGCTGGGGCTTGCGGCCATCTTTCTGGCGTCGTATGCCCTCACGTGCATCCTCAACGGCGCCTCGCCCAATGAGGTACTTCAGCACTTGGCAGCTCTTGGTCAGCGCTTGGGGGATGTCGCAGCAACCATCCGCGCCAGCTGGGAGAGCTAGCGGACCAGCACCCATAGCGCAAAGGTAACTTGTCTGCGCTCGATTGGACATGAGCTGCGTTTGACAGGGTAAGATTGATCGCGGTTTTGATTGGTGCTCGATTGGGTTTGTTGGACGGAGTCTATGTCTGCTATTGATGTTGCGCTTGTTGTGATCGCCTTGGTGGCGGTGGGGGTTGCTGTGGCTTGTGCCCTGCAGCTCAAGGGCCTTCGCGCCGAGCTGCGGGAACGCGGCGACAACAGTGCGGAGACGCTGGCGGCGCTTGAGCAGGCTAACAATGCGCTCGACGCCCTTAATCTGGCGCTGGCAGAAACCCGACGCACGGCAAACGCCATCGCGCAACAGCAGACGACCGATGCGGCCGTGGAACAGCAACGCTACCTGACCATCGCGCGCGAGTTCTCGCAGGCTGGCGACCGCATGGACGACCTGCGCCGCGAGACCGCCCAGCAGCTCGGCGCCAATCGCGAGGGTATCGAGCATCGTCTGGACAAGGTGCGCGAGACGGTCGATGCCCAGCTGGGTGCTATCCGCAAGGACAATAACGTGCAGCTCGATCAGATGCGCGCGACGGTTGACGAGAAGCTCTCCCGCACGCTCAACGACCGTCTGTCCGCATCGTTTAAGCAGGTGAGCGACCAGCTCGAGGCCGTGTACAAGGGCCTGGGCGATATGCAATCCATTGCCACCGGCGTGGGCGACCTTAAGCGCGTATTGGGCAATGTGAAGGCGCGCGGCATTTTGGGCGAGGTTCAGCTGGGTGCGATCTTGGCGGACATCCTGACGCCCGATCAGTATCTGGAAAACGTCGCCACCAAACCCGGCGCCTCGGAGCGCGTTGAGTTTGCCGTCAAGTTGCCGGTGGACGAGGGTGACCCCGTGCTGCTGCCGATCGACTCCAAGTTCCCGGGCGACGCGTACGAGCACCTGCTCGACGCACAGGAGTCGGGCGACGCCGATGCCGTGGCGGCCGCGCGCAAGACGCTCGATACGATGGTCAAGCGCGAGGCGAAGGACATCTGCGAAAAGTATCTGAGCGTGCCCGCAACGACCAACTTTGGCATCCTGTTCGTGCCGTTTGAGGGCCTGTATGCCGAGATCGTCAGCCGTCCCGGTCTTATCGAGACCCTGGGCCGCGACTACCACGTCAACGTGGCGGGCCCCAGTACCATGGCGGCTATCCTCAACAGCCTGCAGATGAGCTACCAGACGTTTAGGCTGCAAAAACGTACCGACGACGTACTGCGCGTGCTCTCCGCAGTCAAGGCCGAGCTGCCGCGCTATCAGGCGGCGCTGCGCCGCGCCCAGCAGCAGATCGAGACCGCGGGCAAAACCGTCGAGGGCATCATCACCACGCGCACCAACGTCATGGAGCGCAAGCTCAAGGACATCGATGCACTGGAGGACACCCAAGAGGCCGATGAGATTTTGGGCTTGGATCCAGCGGGACTGCTCGCAGATCAAGAGGACGAGGACTAGCCCTTGAACAAGGGAGTTCTTGTTTTGCCCCTTGCTTAAAGCGCGCTCCAATGTGCAACAATGTCCTTTCGACCTGCCGGATGCGAAAGGAAGTCCATGTCTCAGAGAAGCACCAGTCCGCTTAAGCGCTCGACCGTGCGCCGTACACTCCGGCGTTTTTGGGATGTGACGCGCACGCAGCCGCTGATTGTCTTTCTCTCGGTATTCTCGTCGGCGGGCTACATCTTTTTGCTCACGTTTGCCAACACCTACGTGATGGCGCTTATCGTCGACCGTGTCCAGGCCGGTCTCGTGGCGGGCGACAAGGTGTTTGAGGTCTTTGGCCCTTACATTCTGGCGCTCGTACTCGTTAACCTGGTGGGTCAGATCCTCTCCAAGTTACAGGACTACACCGTCTACAAGCTCGAGATCGCAGGCAACTATCACCTGGCGCGTCTGTGCTTCGACACGCTCTCCAACCAATCCATGACATTCCATACCAGCCGCTTTGGCGGATCGCTCGTGAGCCAGACGAGTCGTTTTATGAGCGGCTACACGGGTCTGGTCGATGTGACGGTGTATTCGCTCATCCCCACCATCACCTCGGTCATCTGCACCGTGGCCGCACTCGCCCCGGTCGTGCCCACGTTTACCGTGATTTTGGTGGGCATCATGGTCGTCTACATCGCGTTTGTCTGGCTTATGTACAAGCGCATCATGCCGCTTTCGGCCGCGACGTCTGCCGCTCAGAACAAGCTCTCGGGCGTGCTGTCCGACGCGGTCACGAACATCTTGGCCGTCAAGACCTGCGGGCGCGAGGACTTTGAGCGCGACTTGTTCGATGCCGCCGACCGTGCCGCGCGCGATGCCGAGACGGTTTCGATGCACGCCATGATGCAGCGTAACTTTACGACCTCGGGCCTTATCGTCGTCACCATGGCCGTGGTGAGCGTGTTTGTGGCGGGCGGCAACGCGTGGTTTGGCATCTCGGCCGGCTCGCTCGTCATGATCTTTACCTATACGTATAACCTCACCATGCGCCTGAACTACGTGAGCTCCATGATGCAGCGCATCAACCGCGCGCTGGGCGACGCGGCCGAGATGACGCGCGTGCTGGACGAGCCACGTCTGGTGGCGGACGATGAGGACGCCCCCGAGCTCAAGGTGACCGAGGGCGCAATCGATTTTGAGCACTTGAGCTTTGCGTACCGTGATGCCGCGGCAGGCGAGAGCGTGTTCGATGACCTGACGCTCCATGTGGCCGCGGGCCAGCGCGTGGGCCTGGTGGGCAAATCGGGTTCGGGCAAGACGACGCTCACCAAGCTGCTGCTGCGCCTGGACGATGTGCAGGGCGGCCGCGTGCTCGTGGATGGCCAGGATGTCTCGCGCTGCACGCAGCAGAGCCTGCGCCGCCAGGTTGCCTATGTGCCGCAGGAGGCGCTTCTGTTCCACCGCTCCATCCGCGAAAACATTGCCTACGGTCGTCCCGATGCCACTGACGAGCAGATTCGCGAGGCTGCGCGCCTGGCCAATGCCCTGGAGTTTATCGACCGCCTGCCCCGTGGCTTTGACACCATGGTGGGCGAGCGCGGCGTCAAGCTCTCGGGCGGCCAGCGTCAGCGCGTGGCCATCGCTCGCGCCATCCTCACCGACGCGCCGATCCTAGTGCTTGACGAGGCGACTTCTGCTCTGGACAGACACTATGACCCAATCCAGGGGCACGGAAACGACAGGAGCCCCCGCTCGTGA
>USCS01000170.1 GCA_900552875.1 uncultured Collinsella sp.
GGTCGGCCCACTCATCGACGGTAAAGTCGCGCTCGGGGCAGGCGCCGGTAAAGTGATAATCGACCTCGTTGGCACCGCAAGCCCACTGCTTGGATTCACGCAGGCTCTCGTCGCAGACCAGACGAATACCGTCGGGCAGGTTAACCGGCCCGATAAAGCCCTTATGCAGACCGTAGGTCTGGAGCTCCTCGTCGGTCATCATGCGATAGCCCTTGCCAAAGACATGCTCGGCCTTACAGTCGTTGAGCTCATGATCGCCCGGAACGATGGCCACGACGGGCTTACCCTCGGCATCGATCAACGCCAGGGACTTGCGCGTGCCGTTCTCGGGGAACCCAAAGAACTTAGCAACAGCCTCAATGGTGCCCATGCCCGGAGTCTCAACCTTGGTGAGCGTACCGTCACCGGGACCCTCAGTCACGACGACCTTGGTGCTTGCCGCCTCGTCATCGGCAGCAAAGCCGCAATCGTCGCAGTAGACCAACGAAGCCTCGCCGGCGTCGGCCAAAGCCATGTACTCGACGGATGTGTCGCCGCCGATCTCGCCGGAGTCGGCGACAACGGGCAAAGCCTTGATGTAGCAGCGCTCGCAGATGTTGGCGTAGGCCTGCTTCATCTTGTCGTACTCCTCCTGCAGACTCTCCTGCGTGGCAGAGAAGCTGTAAGCGTCCTTCATGATGAACTCGCGACCGCGCATCAGGCCAAAGCGGGGACGGAACTCGTCGCGGAACTTATCCTGGATGTGATAGAGGTTCACCGGCAGCTGCTTGTAGGAACGCAGCTCATTGCGCACCAGGGCAGTCACGGTCTCCTCGTGCGTGGGTCCGAGAACAAACTCACGGCCGTGGCGGTCATCAAAGCGCACGAGCTCCTTGCCATAGGCGTCGATGCGGCCGGACTCACGCCACAACTCGGCATCGACCATGATGGGCATCATAAGCTCCTGGGCGCCGGCAGCGTCCATCTCGTCGCGCACGATATTCTCGATCTTGCGGATCGAGCGCCAAGCAAGCGGCAGGTAGGAATACAGACCGGCGGCCTCTTTGCGGATCATGCCGGCACGGAGCAGCAGGCGGTGGCTGGCGAGCTCAGCGTCCGCCGGATCCTCTTTAAGCGTCGGCGCATAGAGCTTAGACATATACATTGCTCGAGTCATTTACTTCTCCTCAATAAGTTTGTCGACCTCGGCCATAAGCGCGTCGACAATTTGATCCTCAGCTACTTTACCAATGATCTGGCCATGCGAAAAGAGCAGGCCCTGACCTCGTCCACAGGCCACGCCTAGGTCGGCGTCGGAAGCCTCGCCGGGGCCATTAACGGCACACCCCATCACGGCGATCGAAAGCGGCGCGGAGTAGTTCTTAAGCCGCTCGGTGACCTCCTCGGCAATGGGAATAAGGTTAACCTGGCAGCGAGCGCACGTAGGGCACGAGACAATCTCGGGACCACGGCGGCGCAGGCCCAGCGACTGCAGAATACCCCAGGCGACCGGCGGCTCCTCGACCGGATCGGCCGTGAGCGACACACGCATGGTGTCACCGATGCCTTCGGAAAGCAAGATACCCAAGCCTACAGAGCTCTTGATGGTGCCCTGGAGCTTGGTACCCGCCTCCGTCACGCCCAGGTGAAGCGGAACATGCGGTATCTCGCGCGACAGAGCGCGATAGGTATCAAGCGTCGTCTGTACGCTATGGGCCTTGGCGGAAAGCACGATGTTGGTAAACCCACGGTCCTCAAAATGCCGCACAAAGCGCTCGCTCGACATCACGAGCTTCTCGGGCTGCGTGAGGTCGTCGCGCTCGGCGATATCCTGCTCAAGCGAGCCGGCGTTGACGCCGATGCGAATCGCACAGCCCGCAGCGCCGGCAGCGTCGATGACGGCATCGACCTTAGCCCAATCACCGATATTACCGGGATTGATACGCAGTTTGGAGGCACCAGCCTCGACGGCGCCGATGGCGAGCTTATGGTTAAAGTGAATATCGGCGACAATCGGCACCGGGGACTCAGCACAGATGGTACGGAAGCCCTCGAGCGCGGCCTCGGTGGGCACGCTCACGCGCACGATATCGCAGCCCGCCCGCGCCAACGCGCGAACCTGCCCAAGCGTTGCCTGAGCATCGGCGGTATCGGTGCAGGCCATGGACTGAACCACGACCGGCGCGCCGCCGCCGATCTGCACGCCGCCCACATGCACGGGGCGCGTCAGCTCGCGCGGCAAAGAATGGGATAGAGACAATCCAAACACTCCCCTAGAGAATAAATCGAAGGATGTCGGAACGAAGCATATAGACAAACAGCAGCGCAAAGAGCGCGATGCCCACATAGCTCACAATCGTCTGGACCTTGAGCGGCAGCTCGCGGCCCGCAATCTTTTGAATGATCTCGATGACCAGCTTGCCGCCATCGAGTGGTGGGATGGGCAGCAGGTTCATAAAGCCAAGCGAGAACGAAATGAGGGCGGCAAACGAAAGGAACGTGGCAGGGCCGGCAGCAGCAGCCTGTGAGGACATAACGCTAATGCCCACGATCGAAGAAGACTGATCGAGAATCTCCATCGTATGCTGCGGCTGGAGCAGGCGCATCACGCCCTCCGCTGTCTGCACGACATAGGAGAACGAAAGGCGAGCCGACGTGATGGGGTCTAAACGGACCACCTGCGTAGAGGCATACACACCTAGGCGCTCGTCCTCTTTGAGCGCAACCGAGGTCGAATGCTGCTTGCCGTCGCGCTCATACTCAATGGCGATATCGTCCTTACCGGCGGCCTTGCCGATGGCATCGTAAACGTCCATCCAGGTAGAGCACGATACTCCGTCAACCGAAAGTATCGCGTCGCCGCCCTCGATACCCGCCTTGGCGGCAATAGACCCCTCGTCAACCTGACCGATCACGTTGGTATCCATCGGCACGGTGACACCCGCAATAGAGTAGATGCTCATAAGCAGCAAAAAGCCCGTCAGGATATTGACGAGAATGCCCGCGAGCAGCATAAAGGCGCGCTTGAGAAAACCCTGGCCCAGATAGGTATGCGAACGCTCTTGCGCAAGGAACTCGGCTTCGCCGCACGGCAGCTCCCACACATCGCCCTCGGTAGTCGCATGCTCTCGATCGAAACGGCGGCCGTCAAAGGTGGTGTAACCCGCCGCGTCTCGCGGCAGCGTCTGATACTTGGTGGGATAGTAGCTCGGCGAGGGCTTCTCCCCTTCCTCATACCAAGGCGCGATAGAGCCCCAACCCAAGAGCAAGGCGCATGCCTCGAGCACAACCTCCTCGGATAGCTCGAGCTCGACAGCAAGGTCGGCCACGGTCACGCGACCATGACGATAGATAGCCGCGAGCACGCGATCGGCGCAGGAGACATCGGTCGGATCCATACCGCAGATGGCAGCGTAGCCACCCAGCAGCAGCGGGGTCACGCCAAACTTGGTTCCAATGCGACGCGACGTGTAATGGATGTCAAAGCGGCACGGCAAGCCCAAAAAGAACTCGGTCACACGGACGCCGCAGGCACGCGCCGCCAAAAAGTGGCCGCCCTCGTGCAAAAACACGAGGACGGAAAGCATCAGCAGGCCCCAAAAGACCGATGAGAGAACGCTCAGAACAGTATCCATAAAACGAAAAAGCAATCCTTATGGGTTAGGAACGGGTTGCGGCGAGCACCTGCGCAGCCTTTTCACGCGCCCACGCATCGATGTCGCGAAGCTGCTCAAACGAATCGACCGCCTGCATATCGTGGGCGTCCATGCAGGATTCCACAATGCGATCGATATCGGTAAAGCTGCAGCCATCGTGCAGGAAGGCATCGACGGCGACCTCGTTGGCGGCATTGAGCACGCACGGCATGGTACCACCCGTCTTGCCGGCAC
>USCS01000171.1 GCA_900552875.1 uncultured Collinsella sp.
GCGTGCGGCCCTGACCGTCGCAAGTCTCGCAGGGATGATCGATGACCGTGCCCTCGCCGTGGCAGTCGGGGCAAGGCGAAGAGGACTGAACCTGGCCTAGGAACGAGCGCTGGACCGTGGTGACATAGCCCGTGCCGTGGCAGCGGCTGCACTGCTTTTCCTGTGCACCCTCGGCCCTACCGGTACCGTTGCAATCCTCGCAGGGAGCAAGGCGGTCATAGCTGATCGTCTTTTTGCAGCCAAGCGCAGCTTCCTCGAGCGTCACCGAAAGGGAGATGGCCATATCGCGACCGCGACGGCGCTCGTGCCGATTTCGGGCGCCACCGCCGGCACCGCCGCCAAAGAACGACGAGAAGAGGTCGTCCATGCCCATGCCGCCAAAGATATCGTTGATGTCGACATAGCCGGAGCCACCAGGGCCATCGGCAGTACCAAAGCGATCGTAGTTGGCACGCTTCTGCTCATCGGAAAGGACAGAATAGGCCTCATTAAGCTCTTTAAACTTGGCCTCGGCCTCGGGGTCGTCCGAAACATCCGGGTGTACCGTACGGGCTTTCTTTAGAAACGCGCGCTTAATGGTCCGCGCGCCGGCATCCTTATCGACGCCAAGTACCTCGTAGTAATCCCTATTTTCCGACACGACCGAATCCTTCCGACTTTCAATATTCTCACAGTGCGTCCTATACCCATGCAAGGCC
Organism: uncultured Collinsella sp.; assembly: GCA_900552875.1. GTDB lineage: Bacteria > Actinomycetota > Coriobacteriia > Coriobacteriales > Coriobacteriaceae > Collinsella. The sequence goes on from USCS01000171.1 coordinate 699, forward strand.
GGCCGCAAACAGAGGGTTTGATGTTATTGCATCCCGTAGGGCGAAAGCATCGCACGCTGCGAGCAGCTCGCAAACCAAACCGACACGAGCGCGAACATGAAGCCGTTGGCAAAACCGTTGGCAAACTGCATCGCGCCACGTTTCCACCACAGCAGGCTACGGTGAAGAACCCCATCCGAGAGCACCATGAACAGACCCATGGCAAACGGAATAAAACACATCACGGCAAAGGCCGAAAACACGCCCGAGATGGCCGACAGCACCAAAAACGGCGCCACGATGCCCATCAGGTAAAAGCCGGTACGGGCTTTGCCCTCCAGGCGCTCGGCCTCCACATGGGCGCGCCCGACCAGGTCACCACCTGTGGCTCCATTGGTACCGGCGTGGCCCATGCCGCTAATGCGAACCTCGTCGCCGTCGTGCGTGCCGGCAGGGAACTCAATCGTTTGCTCGGAGGTCACGCGAGTACGTCCGCTGCCGCCGCAATCGGGGCACGGATCGGCTACGACCTTGCCCGAGCCGCCGCACTCGGGGCAAACCGACTGAAACGTGCCGGCGCCAAACAGGAAGGACAGGTCCACATCGATATGGCCGCGCCCGCCACAGCTTGGGCAGGTATGGGCATGCTCGGAGGAGACAGAGCCCGAGCCGCCGCAATGTCCGCACGTATCGAATCGCGTGTAGCGAACAGTTTTACGGGCACCGCCCTTAGCCTCCTTGGCATCGAGCTTAATGTCGACGACCACGTTGGCACCGCTTTCGGGATTGTAAGCTGCCCGCCCGCGACGCGGCTGACCCCAAGCGCCGCCAAAGGGAAAACCGCCCTCAAAGGGATTGCCGTACCCGGCACCGCCGGCATAGCCGCCACCGTAGGGCGAGGCCGAAGGTGCACCCGCAAAGGGATTGCCCGAGCGCATGGCATCATAGCGCGCACGCTTCTGCTCGTCCGAAAGCACGGCGTAGGCCTCGGAAACCTCTTTGAACTTTTCCTCGGCATCCGGCTCTTTGTTGACGTCCGGATGGAGCTTGCGGGCCTTTTGTTGGAAGGCCTTCTGTATATCACGTGAGGTGGCGTCCTTGGAGACGCCCAAAATCTCGTAGTAATCTTTTTCGTTCATCGTCGCCATGCGCGGCAACCTCCTGCTCACAGCAGCGTATATATTGCGGTAATTCTACCCGAGCGGCCTATGCTAGACCCCAAAACAGCCCGAACAGCACATTTCCATCGAGCCAACCCAAGTGGGTGGGTGTAAGGCGGACACGGGCGCGACCTGCGATAACGTCTCTCGATGTGACGCGCCCCACATGGCCCTCGACATCATCGGGCACCCAGGTGGCAAGGCCCAACTCGAGCGCACGGTCACAGGCCGATGCCAAATCATCTGCAGGAATTATTTTCGCCGCGCGAGCCAACAGGTCAGACCCAACGCCACGCGTCATGCGGCAAGCGAGCATCAAATCCTCAGCCGCTGCCTCGCGCTGGGACAGATACTCGGCATCAAACGCCGTCGCGGCATCGTTGCGTTGCACCAGACGCACGCGATACGCATCGCCTCGAGAAGACACGCCAGAAAAAAGCCCGGCCAAGCGGTCGAAATCCCCAGCATCAAGCATACCAGCGGCAGAGCGACCCAGGCCCAGATAGCCCTGTCCGGTCCAATAAGCAATGTTGTGGGCACACTCATAACCGTCGAGAGCGTAGCTCGCCACCTCATACGGATGATAACCGGCCGCAGTCAGACAATCACGCGCCACGTCCATGCATGCCACCTGAAAATCCTCATCAGGCTCGAGCGACTCGTCGCGGCACGCCATGCGATAGAGGGGCGTCCCCTCCTCGAGCGTGAGCGGGTAAACCGACACATGGTGCGGAGCCGCCGCCAGCACGCCATCGAGCGTGCGCTGCCAGCTCGTGGCCGTCTGTCCGGGAAGGCCGCACATCAGGTCGCAGGACACATCGAGCCCAGTATCCTTGACCGTCGCGATGGCAGCGAGCGCCCGATCAGCATCGTGAATACGGCCGATGGCGGTAAGCTCGGTGTTATCGAGCGTTTGCACGCCCAGAGAAACGCGTGTGACACCAGCCTTGGCAAGCGCAGTGGCAAGCTCGGCGGTCAGCGACTCGGGATTGGCCTCGCAAGTAAACTCAACGGGGGCGCACCACGGACGAATGCGCCGCGCCAGCTCCACCAGGCGCCCCCCCGCCAGCGACGGCGTGCCGCCGCCAACATAGACGGTGCGGATCTGGTCAAGGGCCCCAGCCTTGCCAAAAGCATCGAGGCGCGCGTACAACTGCTCAAAATAACCATCGAGCGCAGCGCTCAGGTCGCACGGAGCAAAACTGCGTGAGTCAAAGTCGCAGTACCGACACTTTTGGGCGCAAAACGGCACGTGCACATACAGCGCGGTAACGGCCACCGTTAGGCCTCCAGCGGATGAGGGGGCACCGATTCGCCAGCAGCAAGTGCGGCCTCGCAGGCCACCACATCGCGCTCGATATCATCGACCAATGCCATGAACTCCTCGTATGTGGAGCAGCGCACCACCTGGGCGCGCCAGGCCGCAGCATGGGGCATGCCCTTAAGATACCAGCTTGCGTATGTGCGAGCGCGCGACATGAGCGGCAACAACTCGTACGTGAGCGTCAGGTGCTCGCGCAGGGCATCCAGGCGCTCGACCGAGCTACGCACCGGTACCGGCGTGCCATCGAGTGCAAGAGCTCGAGCATCACCGAACACCCACGGATTGCCGTAAATGCCGCGCGCGATAAACACCGCGCTGGCGCCGGAGCTGTGCAGATGCTCCACGGCATCCTCGGCGCAGAACACGTCGCCCGAACCGATCACGGGAATCTCGACGGAATCGGCCACCTCATCGACGACCGACCAATCGGCCTGGCCCGTATAGAGCTGCGTGGCGCAGCGACCATGCACCGCCACCGCGGCGGCCCCTGCTCCCTCAAGCATCTGGGCAAACGTCGCGGCATTGCGGTCTTCGGCGTAAAAGCCCTTGCGGATTTTTACGGTCACGGGCACATGCGCCGCGCCCACCGCCGCCTCGACGATCTTCTCCGCCAGGTCAGGCGTGCGCATGAGCGCCGAGCCCTCGCCCTTGGTGACGACCTTGCGAGCCGGGCAGGCCATATTGATGTCGATGAGCGACAGG
>USCS01000172.1 GCA_900552875.1 uncultured Collinsella sp.
ATCCAAGGGTTATACCCTAAGAGCAAACCACCCCTTTTAGGGGTGGTTTTGATTTTTCGGTCCCTCGACATCGGTAGCTCAAACTGCCATGTTCTGTGATTTGCGTCGTATCGGGCACCCTGCCGTTGGGCAATAAAATTGCACCATTCGAGCAATAATTTGCGTTGACCTGCTGAAGAATTGTCTCTGCCTTGTAGCGACATATAGTTCCAGCGGTAAGATGCTTAGGTATCGCAATTTGGTCTGCGGCTGTGTGCCGCACGCATGGGGCGCTTTTGCGCCTGCGAAAGGATCTTTGAATAACATGAAGGCAATCATCCCCGCCGCCGGTCTTGGCACGCGTTTTCTGCCTGGCACCAAGTGCACGCCCAAAGAGATGCTGCCGGTGCTCGACAAGCCCGTCATTCAGTACGTCGTCGAGGAGGCGCTCGACCCCGAGGAAGTCGACGACGCCATCATCGTTACTTCTCCCGGTAAGCCCGAGCTACTGAACTACTTCCAGCCCGATCGCTCGCTCGAGAACCTGCTGCGCGAGCGCGGCAAGAACGCCTATGCCGATGCCGTCGCCCACGCTGGCGGTATGCCGGTCGACTTCCGTTATCAGTACGAGCCCAAGGGCCTCGGCCATGCTATCCGCTCTGCTGCCGACGCCGTGGCAGGGGAGAACTTCCTGGTTCTTCTGGGCGACTACGTTGTGCCTAACCGCGACATCTGCGACAAGATGCTCGCCGTTTCCAAGGAGCACGGTGGCGCTTCGGTTATCGCCGTCGCTGCTTGCTCGCCCGAGGAAGTCAGCCGCTACGGCGTTATCGCCGGCGAGCGCGTCGGTTCGCTCGAGGGCGCCGAGGACGTTGCCGATGCAGAGCCGGGCGCTGTCTGGCGTATCGGCGGTCTGGTCGAGAAGCCCGCTCCCGAGGCTGCTCCGTCCAACCTGTACATCGTCGGCCGCTATCTGCTGAGCCCGCTGGTCATGGACCTGCTGGCAGATCAGCAGGCCGGCAAGGGCGGCGAGATCCAGCTCACCGACGCCATGGCCCGTTCGCTCGACCGCGAGGCCATGTACGCTGTCGTTATCGACCCGCTGTCGGGCTACGACACCGGCACCCCGTCTGGCTGGATGGCAACCAACGCCCTCATGGCCGCAAGCGATTCTCGCTTTGCCGATGCCTTCTGGGACGCCATCGACGAGCGCGGCGGATTGATGCGCAAGTAAGCCTTCGGACATCGACATTTACGGGCGCGGACCTCGGTTCGCGCCCGTTTTTTATAAGAGCTGCGATTGCCGGCTCTCTGTTCACAGAAAATATATGAACAGATGTTCGATACACATACATCTACCTGCGTGTTTTCTGCCGAAAAACTTTGCTACTCCAAAAACTCAATCGCGTCAAGGCTTTTCTTGCCCAACGGTCGGTACCTGATAAACTATTAGGTTGCGATAACTGGCGAAGCTATGCCTCGCCAACCCACCGAGCATTTCCGTGAAGGAGGAAAAACCTGGTGACCTACGCATACACTGCCACTGAGCGCAAGCGCGTCAGCTTCGGGAAAATCCCGGAGGCCATGGAGCTCCCCAACCTTATCTCTGTTCAAAGGGAATCCTTTGAGCGTTTTAAGGACGAGGGCCTTCGTGAGGCGTTCAAGGAATCCAGCCCCATCCAGAGTCAGAACCATGTTCTCGAGGTTACCTTCGGCGAGCATCAGTTCGGCGACCCCGCGCACACCGTCGAGGAGTGCCGCGAGAAGGATATGACCTATCAGGCTCCGCTTCTGACCGACGTCCGTCTCACCAACAAGGAGACCGGCGAGATCAAGGAGCAGCTCGTCTTTATGGGCGACTTCCCCATGATGACCGATCAGGGCACCTTCATCATCAACGGTACCGAGCGTATCGTCGTTTCGCAGCTCGTCCGTTCCCCGGGTGTGTACTACAGCTCCGAGATGGATTCGGGCAAGCAGATCTACAAGGCCCAGATCATCCCGTCCCGCGGTGCCTGGCTCGAGTTTGAGGTCGACAAGCGCGACCAGCTCATGGTCTCCATCGACCGTAAGCGTAAGCAGAGCGCCACGATGTTCCTGCGCGCCCTTGGCATCGCCGTCACCAACGACGACATCATCGAGCTGCTCGGCAACTCCGATGTGATCAAGCGCACCCTGGAGCGCGACACCGCCCTCACCCGCGAGGATGCCCTTATCGAGATCTACCGTCGCCTGCGCCCGGGCGAGCCTCCCACCGTGGACGCTTCCCGCAGCCTGCTCGAGGGCCTGCTCTTTAACCCGCAGCGCTACGATCTGGCCCGCGTCGGTCGTTACAAGGTCAACAAGAAGCTCAACCTCACCACCGAGGAAGAGGTCACGGTGCTCACCGACGAGGATATCGTCGCGACGCTGCGCTACCTGCTGTCCCTCGCTGCCGGCGAGCAGGGCTTCAAGGTCGACGACATCGACCACTTTGGCAACCGCCGCATCCGCACCGTCGGCGAGCTCGTCGCCAACCAGTTCCGTATCGGCATGAGCCGTATGGAGCGCGTCGTCCGTGAGCGCATGAGCTCCCAGGACATCGACGAGATTACCCCGCAGTCGCTCATCAACATCCGTCCGATCGTGGCCTCCATCAAGGAGTTCTTCGGTTCCTCGCAGCTCTCGCAGTTCATGGACCAGGCGAACCCCCTGACCGGTCTGACCCACAAGCGCCGTCTGTCCGCACTCGGCCCTGGCGGTCTTGCCGGCCACAAGTCCGGCTCCAGCCGCCGCACCAACGTGCCGACGGCCGTCCGCGACGTTCACAACTCGCACTACAGCCGCATGTGCCCGATCGAGACCCCTGAAGGCCCCAACATCGGCCTGATCGGCTCGCTCGCTCTCTACGCCCGCGTCAACGAGTACGGCTTCATCGAGGCTCCGTTCCGTCGCGTCGAGAACGGCGTTGCCACCGACCAGATCGACTGGATGACCGCTGACGAGGAAGAGAAGCACGTCATCGCGCCGGCCAACACGCCGCTCGATCCCAAGACCAACGAGTTCATCACGACCGATGCCGAGGGCAAGATCGTCCGTCCGCACACCGTGATCGCCCGTACCCGCGACTTCGACGGCTCCTTCGGCGCTCCCGCCGACGTGCCTGTCGAGGACGTCGACTACATGGACGTCTCGCCGCGTCAGATGCTCTCCGTCGCAGCCACGCTGATTCCGTTCCTTGAGCACGACGACGCTAAGCGTACGCTCATGGGCGCCAACATGCAGCGTCAGGCCGTGCCGCTGGTTCACCCCGCCGCTCCCTATGTCGGTACCGGCATGGAGCGTCGCGCCGCTCTGGACTCCGGCGAGGTCACCCTGGCCAAGAACGCCGGCGAGGTCATCTTTGCCGACGCCGCCAAGATCATCGTCAAGCATGCCGGCGGCATGGACGAGTATCACCTGGCCAAGTACCAGCGCTCCAACCAGTCCACCTGCATCAACCACCGTCCGCTCGTGCGCGTCGGTGACACCGTTGAGCAGGGCGAGCCCCTGGCCGACGGTCCTTCGACCGATCATGGCGAGCTCGCACTGGGTCAGAACCTCACCGTGGCATACATGCCGTGGGAAGGCTTCAACTACGAGGACGGTATCGTCGTGTCCGAGCGCCTGGTGGCCGAGGACCTGCTGACGACCATCAACATCACCCGTCACGAGATCGACGCCCGCGACACCAAGCTCGGTCCCGAGGAGATCACCCGCGAGATCCCGAACCTCTCCGAGGACATGCTTGCCAACCTCGACGAGGACGGCATCATCCGCATCGGCGCCGAGGTCGGCCCTGGCGACATCCTGGTCGGCAAGGTCACGCCTAAGGGCGAGAGCGCTCTGACCG